>CALAKU010000032.1 GCA_937922925.1 uncultured Arenicella sp.
GATGAAGCCACCTCAGCACTGGACTCTGAGGTGGAAGTTGCCATTCAAGAACAACTTGAAAACTTGATGACGGGTAAAACGGTGATTGCCATTGCGCATCGCTTGTCTACTATCGCCAAACTGGATCGGCTGATTGTGATCGACAACGGAAATATCGTCGAACAGGGTAGCCACCAAGAGCTATTAGCCATGAAGGGTATCTACGCAAAACTGTGGAAACATCAAAGCGGTGGGTTTCTATCCGATTAGAAATGTCGACCCTAACGAATATTGATATCAAGCGTTGGCCATCGCCAATGCCGTATCTAACATTCGATTAGAGAATCCCCACTCGTTGTCATACCAAGCCTGAATCTTAATTAGATCACCACTTAAACGTGTCTGCTCTAAATCTACAATACAAGAGGCCGGGTTATGATTGTGATCAATCGACACCAATGGCGTGGTGCTGAGTTCGAAAACGCCGTCGCGCCCTGTTGCATAAGCTTCAAAAATTGCCTGAATCTCTTCCAGGGTCGTTGACCGCTCGGGCACAAAGGTAAAGTCTAGTAGCGAGACGTTGATTACCGGCACTCGTACTGCGACGGCATCTAGTTTACCGTCTAATTCAGGAATGACATCGCCGATGGCCTTTGCTGAACCGGTCGAGGTTGGAATCATAGACGCATTGGCTGCGCGGCCACGTCGTTTATCTTTATGATACGAATCCAATAAATTTTGCGTGTTGGTGTAGGCGTGTACGGTATTGGCCAAGCCGGTTTTGATACCGAGGGATTCGTGCATGGCTTTAGCGACATGTGCAAGGCAATTGGTCGTGCATGACGCATTAGAAACCAAAGTGTCGCTTTGTTTTAACGTGTTGTGGTTAGCTCCATAGACTATGGTTGCATCGAGCTGTTTGCCCGGTGCAGACACCAATACTTTTTTGGCGCCTGCATCTAAGTGATAACTGGCTTTTTCGCGGCTACGAAAAAACCCCGTGCATTCCATTACTAGGTCTACGTCTAGCTCTTTCCAAGGCAGCTTTTGAGGATCTCGTTGACTAAATGCCGGAATAGCGTTGCCATCTACCGAAATCGAATCGTCTGTGAAATCAACCTTGGCGTTAAAGCGCCCATGGGTCGTATCGTATTGCAAAAGATGAGCGTTTGACTCAGTTGGTGCTAAGTCATTGATTGCGACGATTTGAACTTTATCTTGATAACCATTCTCGTGAAGGGCGCGCATTACGTTGCGGCCGATTCTTCCAAAGCCATTAATTGCTATTCTGAGCATTGTTTATTCTCTTTTAGTCTTTTAGCAAGCCTTTAGATCGACAGTGCTAGTTTGCTTTATTTGATGCGTCAATAATAAAACGATTCGATTGAAATTTGCGCATAGACGTCGTTTAGCGACCATTCTTTACAATAGAAACGTCTTCAGAAAAACTTTTTGAAGCAGCCAACTGCCTTCGCGCCCAGCAATAGTCAGTGGTGAAAACAGTAACAAGGCGCAAAAAAAAGGCGTGCTTAAAGCACGCCTCTGCGAATAATGTCCATGATGAGACTCTTTATAAGCCCCTTAAAGATACGCCGATTAGCCTTCTAATAGAGAGATGGTTGGCTGCGACACTTTTGCAGACTTAATACCATCAACCGTTTGGATAATCGTTTCGGTCTTGGCCTTGGGATCTACCTTAACCACTACAGACGCATCTGGACGCTCTGCTCTCAAGCGTGTCACCGTAGACTTAACGGCGCGATGATCCACAATATTACGGTCGATTCTAATCTCGTTAATCTTATTAATCTCGACCACAATTGGCTTGGGCGCATCTGGATCGGGCGGATCATTAGTCGCAGGCGGCTTATTAATATCAATACCAGATTCCTTAACAAAACTGGCCGTCACGATAAAGAAGATCAACATGATAAACACCACGTCCAACATGGGCGTGATATCGATATCGGTTTCTTCTTCGTTCTTCTGTTTACCTAATCGTTTCATTCTTGTTTACCTCTTGGCAGCCCAATTTTATTCGAGCTGCTTAGTATTTATTTGGCCTAATTATTCTCGTAACGCTCTGCGATTAAACCGGCTGCATGTTCTTCCATTTTATCTTCGATGCGCTTCGCTCTTGAAGACGCCATCCAATGTAAGAACACGGTTGGTATCGCAACAACTAAACCAAGAATCGTCGTTACCAAGGCTTGAGAGATACCTCCTGCCATAGTTTGAGGGTCACCTGCGCCAAACAAGGTAATCGCTTGGAAAGTTTGAATCATTCCAGTTACCGTGCCGAGCAGACCAAGTAATGGTGCTACGACTGCGATAATCTTTATAAACATAATGCCGGCATTAAGTTTTGGAGACTCCTTAAGCATGGCTTCACCAAGTTTCAATTCGAGCGACTCTGGATCGCTGCTTTGATTGTCTTGGAACACCTTGATTACTCTGCCCAAGGGGTTACCCAAAGAGGGGCGCTTAAGGTCTTTCGCTTGCTTGTTCACCTTGCTTTCAACGCCAATCAATACAAGTATGCGCAGGGCTGCGAGCAACAGAGCGATCACACCAAGCCCGATAATGACATAACCGACAATGCCGCCTTCTTGCATTTTCTCAACCAAGGTTGGTTCTTCTACGTACGCTGAAGAGAGCACGCCTTTACTCGGGTCCAACATAAACGTGGTTACACCGCTGGACGCGTTTTGTAAGGCTTGGGATTTACCAATAAAATTGTCGCGGCGCATTTGACGGTCGAGGGCTCTAAAACCATCCTCGTCTGAGTAGGTCAAAATATCGCCATCGCTCACGGCACTGAAGACACCAACACGCGTAATCTTGCGCTGTTGTTCTTCAATTACATCAATTACGCTGCCATCTTCGCCAACTTCTTCGCCCACTTTCACCTTAACAGGCGCGGTGTACTGAACAATTTTGCCCTGCTCAGTCATTTCATTTTGAAGTTGAAACCACAGATCTTCAATTTCGTTAATCGATACCAGCTCCGTTAAGCTGGCCATTTTCTCGACCATCTCACGCAAGGATTCTGCACGGTTTGGATATTGCGCGCTGATGTACGACGTTCGATATTCTTCCTGAGCCTCAGAGGCTGAAAGTTGAATAACACCGAAAAGCTGTTTCAGATCGCCTAGCTCCTTAGCCAATTCGTCTTGAAGCTCTTGGATGCGCACATCGTTTTGGTCGAATTGACGTTCAAGCTCTTGACCAATGCGCTCTTGACGTTGACGCTCATTACGCATGGAGGTCAAACGACCTTGCTGCTTGCTGCGTTCGGCTTTAAATTTGTTTTCTCGGGCCGCATTACTACTGCGCTCTTTATTCTTAGCAGATTGGGCGGCACTGTAAATTCGGTTGATGTCTAAGGCTTGATCTTGCGCGGACGCGATTGGCGCCACAGCCATTAAGCTCGCGACAACGAAACCACTTGTGACTGTGCTTAAGATATATTTTTTTGCTTGCATAATTTTCATTGTTAGCTCGCTCCTGCTGTCGCTTTAGGCGCGATGATCGGCAATGTCATTAAGTCTTTGGTTTCTTTTCCTAAGGTCATGCGGATGGCGTGGGTAATGCCCTCATTGTGAGATGAATCAAGCCCTTTCCATTCGCGACCTTCAACATCCCAATAGCCAGACTCAGTGCCATCAACCGTTTGATAGTACAGTCCAGTACGACCAACCTGTAAGACATTCACGGTTCGAGTATTGCCCGCGATTTCCAATTCCTCTACGAACGTGTCAACCGTTTGACCGTAGTCGCTTTCGATGGCGTAAGCCTCAAGAACTTGGCGAAAACGCTCGGCAGCAGAAATGTTGGCATTGGTTAGATAGCCTTTAATTCGATCTAAACGCGCTCGTCGCTCGTCTAGCTTAAACGGCATGTCGGCGGCGATGAATTTTTCGAGGCCGTCGATCATGCTAAGCATTAGCGGCACGATTTGTCGCTCGATCAACGACGCATCTTCAATTGAACGCGTCAGCTTTTGCATCGCTACTTCTTGAGCAGATAGAGTACGGCGTAATCGCTCATTGAATTTTTTTAGCGTTTCAACGTTTTTGCGCTCTTGATGATAATTCGAAACGATTTTTTCGGTTTGCTCGGATAAGCCATCGATGCGCTTTTGTGATGCAGCGGCGTCCTTGGTTCGAGTTAAGCCAAGGTTGACAATATCGTCTGTGCGATCAGCCAATGCGGTACCCGGTACTAAGCCGACGATAGCGGCAGCCAATAACGACTTAGCTGCGAATCGGCCAGTAGACTTCACCATTTTAGAACTCATACTTTTCCTCTTAGGGTAACCCGCGCTTTAGCAAGCGCGGAGCGATTTATTTTTTCTATGCTTATAAAAGTGAGGTATTGCGCCTAGTTACTAGTTAGACGCCACTGGCTCAACGCTGGTGTCGATCTCTTGAATTGGCGCATCCAATTCTTTGAGACGTTGCACTTCAGATTTGGTGTACTTAATCCAGTTTTGCGCGGTTGAAGAAACTTTCTCATAGCGCAAAGCACGATTGAACGTCGCTATTGCAGAATCAAATTTCTTTTGCTCGAACTGAGTTAAGCCAAGGCTAATAACAGCTTGGCCAGTGTCGCGCAGCTTACCTTTTTTGAGGGCACTATCCAGAGCACTCTCAGCTTCACGCCAGCGATTCAAGGCAATGTACGATTGGCCAAGTTGGTTATACAACTTGCCATCGCTAGACAAGCCTGCCGCGCGTTTTAGTGGGTCGAGCGCATCTTCATACTCTCTTGCGGCATAAAGCGCTTGAGACAGAATTTGGTAATTCTTTAATTCTTTTTTGATCGCACCGCTGTCCATGCCTTTTTTCATGATTTGTGATGCAACATACGGGTTCTCTTGCGACATACTGAGCGATGCCAAGGTGACCAGCTCAGACTCAGTAGTGAGCAAGCCTTGATCGTATAAAGCTTGATACATGGCTGTCATTCGCTTTTGATCATCAAGCTCGTTGTAAATACCGCCAAGGGTTAACAAATACCGCTTTTTCGGGTAGAGCTGAACCAAGCTTTTGACCACTGGCAGCATTTGTTTGAACTGGTTCTTTTGCCGGTAAATACTGCTCAGCAAATTCAACCAACCTTCTTTTGGTTTGGTGCCCAGTTCTTCGTAAAGCGTGATCGCTTTTTGAACGTTGGGCAGTGCTTGGTCGTACTGCTTCAATTGATAGTGCGCTTGACCAATTAAAATCAAACCATCCGGCGATGGCACTTCTTGAGTTTTGATCCAGTCTTGCGCGTAGCCCAAGGCCTCACGGTATTTTTCTTGAGAGAACAACACTTGAGCAACGACATAGATCATGTTGTTGTACATGCCATCAGGAATACCGTCGCGTGTCCGAATGACTTTTTTGAACTCATTCAAGGCACACTGAAGGCGATCTTGCGTGAAACAAATATTGCCTCGAAATTGAGCAATATACGCTGTCTCAATATTGTTTAGATCTTCTTCTCGAGAGAGCCTGTCAAGCAGACGTGTCATCTCAGCGACGTTTTCAGCGTCTTGAGCTTCGGCAATTTTCTCGAATACTTTGACGTTCTTTTGTCGGATTGATTCGACTCGTTTTACACGTCGCTTTGGTGGCGCGTCTTGCGCTTGTGCTTGTTGCGCACCGACGAAGGTGGTTTCCACCACCGCTGTTACGGGAAGCATGACTAAAGCACACAGGCTTAGCCCAATAAATGAATGGCTGGTTTTTTGCATCAACTTCATGACTTTACCTACGGTTAGAACCAATAAAATTTGGTTGGTTAGAACTTACAATCGACGCCGTCCACTTCGAACTTAATTCGAATTGGAACACCGGGTACGTCGACAGCCTTACCCCCGACTTGTCTAGGTTTATATTTATATTTGAGTGCGGCTTTAACGGCGTTGCGCTCAAACATTTTGGATGAGCTGGCGGTGACAAGCGCATCTTTGGTCGTGCCCGCCGCGGTGACCGTGTACGTCAGTTCAACCCAACCACAGGTACCACGCTCTAGGGCGCGACGCGGAAAAATCGGCGGCGCTCGGAAGATGGGTAGGTACTCACCGTCGTTTGAGTTAAAGCCTTTAAGGTCGCGATTGATGCCGACCTTAACCGCGCCAAGCGACAAGTTTGAATTCACATCAACACGATCGGGAACCACTTTTGAATCGGGCACATCGGGCTGTTCAGCTAACAACTCGGGCCGAGGCGGCTTAGGTGTGATGGTTTGTACGTCTTCGTTGCGAGGCGTGGGTTGAAAATCCGGCAATTTAAAAGACTTGCTCTCGCCCAAATCTGGTTCTTTCATCTTAATCAAGGCATACATGCCGCTGATCAGACCAAGAGTCACCAACATAGAGAGAATTAACGATAAAGGTTTTGCTGCCATGTTCTTACTACTCCGATTCGGTGGCGACGAAAGGAATGTCGATGCCCGCTTCTTTGAGTTCATCCACAACTTTCAATACGGTTTCAGCGTTGGACTCAACGTCTGCTTGCACGATCACCTCGCCATTGGGGTTTTCAGCTCGCAGGCGATTGATGTTCGCCTTGATAGCTCGAGGGTCTATAACGCGGCGATCCAACCAAATTTGGTTTTTCTCGTCGATTGCCAAAAGCACTGTCGCTTTTGGTTTTTTGATCGCGTTCTCGGCATCGGGTTTGGTGACTTTAGCGCCACTTTCTTTGATGAAGCTGGCGGTCACAATGAAGAAGATCAACATGATGAACACCACGTCCAACATGGGCGTGATATCAATCTTGGTATCTTCTTCTTGTCTTCTTCTACGTCTCATTGTCGCTTCTCCTGATCAACGCCAACCTCATGTGGTTGGCGTTATTCATGCTCAATCTCAGTTCTGCCTATTCAATAGCTCTTACAGCTTAATCGGATGACTTAGTGATCGAGGGTTAAATTTTCGTCGAGTAATTCGCGTTCGGTTTCGGTTTTACGTTGCAACCAAAAGCTCAAGAACAGGCCTGAAAGCGCGGCTACCATTCCGGCCATCGTTGGCACGGTTGCTCTTGACACACCACCCGCCATTGCGCGCGCGTTGCTGGTACCGGTTATCGCCATTACTTGGAACACTTCGATCATGCCGGTTACCGTGCCAAGCAAACCAAATAACGGCGCTAGGGCAACACAGGCTTGAATCATAGAAAGGTTTTCTTTGAGTTTGCTGCCAACATTTGAAACCAGTTGCTCGCGCACTTGGTGAGCAGCCCAAGAACTGCGTTCTTTACGGCTCTCCCACTCTTCGATCGCTGAACGAACGGCTTGTTTGTGGGCTCCACGAATATAGAAAATTCGTTCAATAATCATGAACCACATAATGATAAGCAACGCTGCGATCAAATAAAGAACGGGGCCACCCAGCTCCATAAAGTCGCGAATGTACTCATAGATGACGCTGATAAATTCTGGCATCTGATGAATCTCCTAGGGTTTGTCGTGCGCCCGGCGTACAAAGTACGACGAGCGCGACGAGTTCATTGCTTACTTCTCTATTTGGCGCGCAACCATACCGGCTGACTGCTCTTCGAGAATCTCTTCAACACGTTTGGCACGTGACGCGGCGGCGGTATGCAGTAATACGGTTGGGATGGCGACGACCAAACCACA
>CALAKU010000033.1 GCA_937922925.1 uncultured Arenicella sp.
GCCGCGCGACTTACGGTGCCGCGGACGAGTAGAGATCACCCTACTGTAAGCCCAACCCTCATGCGACACCCAACCCAAAAAGGCGTGGGAAGTTGAGAAGGCTTTCTAAAAACGATAGGTCACACCAACCGTGATGCTGTCGAAATCAACATCGCCGAGTTGAGTGGTCGATTGCAAGCCGCCAGGCCCACCACCCAAACGATCTAAGCGGATGTCGTCGACTTCTGTACGTGTGTACTCGAGGTACAAGTCAAACTGATCGTTTAAATTAAAGTTCGCACCGATACGACCTTCGAGCGCCGTGCCAGAATCGCTGTCGGCAATAAATGGTGGTTGGGCGCCAGCGTTGGTGCCTGCCGAGCCGCCATAAACGGCGTTGACACCCACATCCGTTGATCCAATCCCAAAGCCAACATAGGGGTCAATTCGCCCTAGTTCAAATTGGTAAACCAAGCGCGCCAAAATGGATTCCACCTCAACGTCGCCGCCTACAGCGGCGCCGGAAAAGTTATTACCTAAAAATTGGATTCCATCGACACTTTGGTCAAAATCTTGGTAAGACAATTCGGCTCGCAAATTGCCAGTGCTTGAACTGAACAAGGTGCGACCAACGTTGATACCAAAGCCGGTATCGTCGTCAGTTGAAATGGCTAGCGTGCGTGACACACCAGCGACCTGATCGGTACTGGTGGTCTCAATCGTGTCTACGTCAACGGTGATAGCACTGACACTGACGCTCCATGGGCTGTCTTGGGCGGATGCATTCGCACTTGCCATAGCGGCCAGTAGTGCAACACTTACTATACTTTTCTTTAAAATCATTGTTCTTTAATCTCTCTAAGCTACATTAATTTGATCATCGCTCACGCAAAAAATGGTGTTGCGACTCAATGTAATTGACCGGGAAAGACTTAAGAAATGGCGTCTATTTTTCTAATCACGGGCATCTAAAAAACGATGCAAGCAATCCTTGCTGTTTGGGCACGAACGGACCTAGTCGATGATTCTTTCAATCGCTGGCACGCGCCATTGACCCTCAAGAAACCTCGATGACGGCTGGTATAAGCGCATGGTTAAAGCAAAACGCCCCTTTGGCGACGGCAGCCAATTCGCCTGAGGGTTTTCTGGTTGATTGGATTGCACCAAAAAAATTAACGAGCCATCTTGTTCAAAATTAAGGTCGTCGCGGTCACCCAAGGCGTATCGATTGATTGAGCTTGGCACAAAAAAACCGTTCTCGTCGTACACGCTGAGCGACCAAAAGGCATCGACCGGCGGAGTCTGACCTGGCGCAAACCGAATTTGATATCGGTATTGGCCGTTCAACGGCTTGCCATCGACATCTCTTTCAGTGTTAGGGTACACCGCTTCTTCTGGAGGCAACGCCGCCAAGCCAATCATCGACACAGCAGCGCGAAGGCTGTAGTTGTCACCGTAACGACCAATACCGCTGCGCCGAACCATCCAGCCATTTTCGTTCGCTTCTCGATTATCGAGCTGCGTGCGAATGCGTTTTTGCACCAACGTAAAGGCGCGGTCGTAAAACGCCCTTTTGAGCTTACTTTGCTGCAACGATTGTGCTAATTCGCTAAATTCTTGGGCCAGTTCCGATTCAGATTCAGGCACGCCTTCTCGGCCGATCAGCCGAGCTACAAGCTGGCTGTAATCGAGTGCAGATAAAGCCAAAACGGCTTTTAAGGGGTCTTCACTGCGCTTTTCGGGGTCGGCAGAACGAATGCCACTTGGCCTTGGTGTCGCCGACTTCCACTGCGAGTACGTTTGCAGGGCAAACTGAGATTGAATCTCACGAACTTGAGGTATGTCTTGTTTGCCATTGGTTTGAATTCGAACAATCAGCCAGTTATGACGAGTGGGAGAACGAATTAAAGAAAGCCCTTCAGGCGCTTCACCCTGCCAATCGGGCCCTACGATTAAGGCATTCACGGCTTGCTCTTGATGGGTTCGGGTTCCAATGGTGGCATAGACATTGGTCCACATGTCCATTAACGGGGCCACGTAATAGCGGTCTTTAATTGATGGAACACTCATCACCACGGGTTCGGCATCCAGATCGATCCAAGCCGTTGTGTAAAGCGTATCAATGTTAGGCCGAACCGTGTTACGAAAACGATGGTCTGGAAACACAACGCTGTGGATTAGACGATTTACGGCATCGTCTTGCTGAGCAAGCATCGTCTCGCGCGTTTGTTCCATCACCACGATTGGAAAGCCATACAAATAGAGTTTAGCTGCACGTTGCACATTTTGTTTGCCAACCCAAGCCAGTAACAGCACTAGAATGATTAGCGAACTCAATAAGACCATTTTTTTCATGCCGGTACCCTATGCTTAAATTAGTGTATGTTCGGAACATCCTTGGCACGAATTATGGGCCAAAAAAACTGCTCTCCCACGGTGGTGGGCGGCAAATTTTCGACGCCCATTTTTTCTGGGTAGCGCCGCGTGATCTTAGCGGTGCCGAACAGCACATCCCAGAAAAACAATAAATTACCGTAGTTGCCCTTATAGTTGGTAACTCCGTCGTCGGCGTGCTTGCCATGGTGCGCCGAATGCGTCGCGGGCGTTGAGATGGTTCGCTCAACTACCCACATTACGGGCGATAACCAGGCAGTTCGATACAAGGGCGCATCCCAACGCACATCTGAATGCGCACCGTAAATAACACTCATTTTGATGACAATATACACTGCATAAACCCAAGCGCCACCAAAATAGATCAGTGCTCCAGAAAACCAAATACCCGGCATTAACAGGTAATAGAAGAAATTATTTCGATACACCACCCGAATTGATAAATATTCGGCGTTGTGATGCGGGCGGTGCAGCTTATACAACCAAGGCACCGTATGTGATAGCCGATGCCACCAGTATTGGGTCATGTCATCAAAGATTAAAAACAGCCCAAACACAGCAAGGAAAGACCAATCTTTTAACACACCTTGCCATTCGGGCATCAACAAGGCAGCTACGCCAGCGCCCATGGCCAACACCAAGGGTTGCGTAAAGAGAATCAGGGTAGCCGAGCTAATCACCTCAAAGACGCCATCGCCTTTGGTTTGCCCCTCTTTACGAAAGAAGCCAGTAAGCACTACTTCGAGCAACACAAAGAAAAAGAAGATGGATGCAACAAGAATCAGTTCTGGAGCCATGATTGTATATTTATGACGTTAACTTAAAGCTAGCCTAGCAAGCTCGAATCAACAATAATGCTAAATATTTAGCATTTCATAAAGTAAGATTTAAGAGCATGAACCCAAATAGCTTGCTGGCCTTAAGCTCAGCGCCACTGAGCAAAGCCTTGCGTGAGCATGCCGCTACTCGACGGTATCAACATAATCAGCTTATTCACAACCGTGGCAGCAATACGCCGGGCTTATCGATTATTAAATCCGGCGTGGCCAATGTCGGCATCAATGGTGCCGATGGGCGGTTTTTTCGAGTCGGCCTACTTGGTGAAGGCGATTGCTTTGGCGAATTTACTTTGTTCACCAAACTCCCGCGCACCCACGACATTTGGGCTTTGGGCGAGACCGAAATTTATCACTTATCAAAATCGAGCTTTACGAAACTCAAACAGCGTCATCCTGAATTGACCGAGGTATTGCTGCAAACCACGCTGGTTAAATTGCATTTATTGCTCGAAATGCTGGACGCCATGCAGCGCTTGCCATTGATTTCGCGGATGGCCAAATTCCTGATTATATTGTCGCAAACCAGCGGCCAAACACAGCGCTTGCCTTGCACTCAGCAAGACCTCGCCAATAACTTAGGCGTCAGCCGAGTCTCCGCTGGCAAGGCGTTGGGCAAGCTGGTTGAAATGTCATTGATCAAATTAAACTACGGGTCGGTCGATATTTTGGACGGCCAGAATCTGCAACATTGGATTAATCAACAAACAGCGACATCGCAACTCAATCTCAAGATTTAGCTCAATGAGCAACAAAATTGGAATCACTACTCTAATTTCGACCTTTTTCGTCATTGTGTATACCTCCCAGCGGCACAAGGCGCTAGAATCGTTTTTTTAACAAACCTGTAACAATTTGGTGACGCAAAAATGAAGAGAGTTGCATTATCACTGGCGGTGTTGAGTGCCGCTTCCATGGGTAGCCACACAGCACTGGCGCAATCTAGCCAATTAGCCTTAGAAGAAATTCTGGTAACCGCCCAAAAACGAGAGCAGACTTTGCAGCAAGTGCCTTCGGCCGTATCGGCAATTTCGAGCGAGCAAGTTCAGGACTTTCTGGGCGCGGGCGAAAACATTCGAGCCTTAGCGGGCCGAGTACCGAGTTTGCAAATTGAGTCATCAAATGGTCGTCAATCACCGCGTTTTTATATTCGTGGCTTAGGCAACTTCGATTTTGATGTGAACGCCACGCAACCTGTTTCATTGATCTTTGACGAAGTCTCGCTGGAAAACCCGGTACTCAAAAGCTTACCGTTGTTTGACGTTGAGCGAGTAGAAGTTTTGAAAGGCCCGCAGGGCACACTCTTTGGTCGAGGCACGACTGCCGGTGTTGTCAAAATAGATACCGTTAAGCCATCTCAAGAACGAAGCGGTTACGTCAAAGGCGGCATCGGAAGCCGCGAGACCTTGTCACTCGAAGGCGCACTCGGTGGCGCCATCTCAGACACGACCTCGATTCGAGGCGCATTTTCTTATCTTGATCGCGGCGAATGGCTAGACAACACGATTAATGGCCCCGGCGATGACGCTGGTGCCTTCGACGAGTTTGCCTATCGCATTCAATTGCAAACTGAGCTGAGCGATAGCCTCTCTGCCTTGTTTAAATTGCATGGCTTTCATCAAGAAGGCGATCAGCCGCAAATTTTTTATGCCAATGCCTTTACTCCGGGCATCGAAGGCTTACGACCCGGCTTTAACGAAGAAGTGTTCTCACATGACCAGCAGGTATCGGGTTTTGAATTGGACCATATCGGTGCCAGCGCAAAATTTGATCTTGAATGGCGTGGTTTAGAGCTTACCTCAATCACAGCGTTCGATACGGTAGACAGCTTTAGCCAAGCCGATATCGATGGTGGAATTCAAGGTGGCCCAGAAGCCATTGGTCAACTCGGCGGCCAAGCGTTCTTTAGCGTGTCATCTGGCGATGGCCTTTCGGACCACAGCCAATTTACTCAAGAGTATCGCCTGTCTGGCGAGACCGACAATCTGTTCTATCAAGTGGGCGCGTACTATTTGGATGAATCGATTACCGTCGACAGCGTGAACTTTAACAACGACGGCAGCCGAGTTGATCTGACTCAAGCCGTGCAAGACACCACGTCATTAGCCGTATTCGGCCAAGTGGAATTCGCCATCAATGAGCAAACTTCAATCACCGCCGGCGCGCGCTTCACCGACGACGACAAAGAACTCGAAGTGGTACCTGGCCCGGGTTCGTTTGCGCCAGCAGCGACAATCGACGCGTCAGACAGCTACT
Source organism: uncultured Arenicella sp. (assembly GCA_937922925.1). GTDB lineage: Bacteria > Pseudomonadota > Gammaproteobacteria > Arenicellales > Arenicellaceae > Arenicella. The sequence goes on from CALAKU010000033.1 coordinate 5,466, forward strand.
TTAGTTGGGAATTGGCCGTTAGCTACGATGCCACCGACAATTGGTCTTGGTATGGCCGTGCAGCTACCGCCTCTCGTGGCCCAGTGACCTTGGGGCGATTTGGCTTTACCAGCAGCGCCGAAACCGAAGAGATTTTGTCGTTTGAAGTGGGCTTTAAGGCCGACTTGCTCGATGGCCGAGCGCGTTGGAATTCAGCCATTTACACTTACACGATTGACGATCAGCAATTAACCGCCACCGGTGGCACAGGCAATACCAATGAGTTGCTCAATGCGGCGGAAGTTGACGGTGCTGGCTTTGAAACCGAGTTCGAGTTTTTGGTGAGTGAAAGCCTACGCTTGAGTGCCAACTTGAGTTACAACGATACTGAGATTAATGATCCAAATCTTAATACTGAGCTGTGTTCGTCAAACCCAATTTGCACCTCACTCGACCCAATTGTCGACACCTTCCAAGGGTTCTTCGGCACGGTGAACTTGGTGTCGGTTGATGGCAACCCCTTGCCACGCGCGCCTGAGTGGATCGCTAATTTTTCAGTGGATTATACGTATCCCTTAGAAGTCGGCTCACTCTACGCGAATACGGATTGGAACTTCCGCAGCGACTCGAACATCTTTTTATACGAGTCTGTTGAATTCGTTGCTGAACAGCGTTGGATCGGTGGCCTGCGGGTTGGCTACCAAAACGAAGACACCGGTTTTGACGTGGCTTTAGTTGGCCGCAACATCACCAACGAAATCGTCGCCGATGGCGCTTTGGACTTCTTAAACCAAACTGCGTTCATTAATGAGCCACGTTTCTGGGGCTTGGAAGTCAGCAAAAAGTTCTAAGAACTTAACTAGCAAAACGTGAAAAAGGGTCGCGACCGCGGCCCTTTTTTATGCGCCTGCATTTTTTATCAACACAGTCATAGTTTTTTGTTACTGTAGCTTGGCAGTCTTTAAAACACATACCCGCACCTAAGCTCAACGCCGCTACCTTACCAATGAATACCGCAAACATTCCAACTCTTGATATCTCCGAGTTCGATGACAACCCAAGCCGCTTTGTTAAAGAGTTCTGCGCGGCCTATCAAGAATGGGGCTTTGCTGGCATTACTGGGCATGGCTTAGACCCAAAGCTGTTTAAACGAGCCTTCGGTGCCGCTCAAGCCTTCTTCTCTTTGAGCGAGAAGGCAAAAATGGCCTATCGCGTGAATCACCGATGCGGCTACATCCCGTTTGGGATCGAAAAAGCCAAAGACGCGTCGCACGTTGATTTAAAAGAGTTCTACCACGTTGCCCGCGAACGTGCAGATCTTGATTATTTGCCCGACAACATTTGGCCAAACCAAGTACCGGATTTCAAATTAGCCTTTGAAGCCGTATTCAAAGCTCTCGACCAATTGGCCTTAAAACTTTTGCGCGTGGTCGCACTCAGCTTAGACCTGCGTGACGACTATTTCGCTGACAGCGTGCTGGCTGGTGAAACCTTGCTGCGCGTATTGCATTACCCGCCCATCAAAGACGCCAATGCGCCGAACGTAAGAGCGGCGGCCCACGAAGACATTAATCTGATAACCTTACTAGCAGGTTCAGAACAAGGCGGGCTGGAAGTACTCAACCGACGCGGCGAGTGGATACCCTTGAGCATGATCGAGGGCACCATCGTGTGCAACTTGGGCGATATGCTGCAAAACCTGAGTAATGGCTACTACCCCAGCACCACTCATCGGGTCGTCAACCCGCAAGGCCCAGCCGCCCAGCAAAGCCGTTATTCGATTCCGTTTTTTGTGCACCCCTCCCCCGAAACTCGTCTTGACCCATTAACGAGCTGCATTGATAAGAGTCACCCCCGAGCCTACCCCAATATCAGCGCGGCAGAGTTTTTAGAACAGCGACTAATTGATATAGGCCTAAAAAAATGAGCGATACCATTCTTAATTTTGGGTCGATCAACATCGACTATGTTTATCAGGTTCCGCACTTTGTCGCGCCTGGTGAAACTTTGGCTAGCCATGAACTGAATTCCGGCTTGGGCGGCAAAGGCGCGAATCAATCGGTGGCGATTGCCAGAGCTGGTGGGCAGATTATGCATCTGGGCTGCATCGGCGAGGCGGATCGGTGGGCAATAACCCGGCTGGAAGAGCTTGGAGTAGACACTAGCTTAGTTAAATCGATTCAAGGCCCGAGTGGGCACGCAATTATTCAAGTAAATCAACATGGCGAGAATGCCATTATTCTGCACGGCGGTGCCAATCAGTCGTTTAGTAGTAGTGATATCGAAACGGCGATAGCGCGCTCCAAGGCCGACTATCTTTTATTGCAAAACGAAACCAATGCATTGGAACAAGCGCTGGATTTAGCAAAACACCATGGGTTAAAAGCCGTATTAAACCCGGCACCCATGAGCGATGCCATCAAAGCACTTCCCTTAAAGCAGCTCGATATTTTAATCGTGAATGAAATTGAAGCCCAAGCCTTGAGCGGCCAAACAACATTGGAAGATCAGTTAGGTTCCTTAAGAGAGATGGCACCGAATACAACGATTGTTATTACCTTAGGCGGCAAAGGAGCGGTATTACTTGACGGTGAAGAACGCATCGAACAAGCCGCCGAACGCGTTGACGTGGTGGACACCACTGGTGCAGGCGATACCTTCGTTGGATTTTTTCTCGCCGGTGTGAGCAAGGGCCTGAACAACGCCGCCGCCATGCAACGTGCCTGCCAAGCCGCGGCCGTAACGACCACACACGCCGGCGCAATAGACGCCATTGCCCAAGTCAACCTCGATTAG
>CALAKU010000034.1 GCA_937922925.1 uncultured Arenicella sp.
GCCTTTGGGGGATTTATCTTTGGCCTGGACGCTGCGCTGATTTCTGGCACGGTTGGGTACGTAACTGCCGAATTTGGTTTGAATGACTTCCAAATCGGAGCCGTGGTCAGTGCGCCTGGCTTTGGGGTTTTGGGTGCCTTATTGGTCACAGGTTTGATTTGCGATCGCATTGGCCGCAAAAAAACATTGCTGCTGATTGCTTCGCTTTACTTTATATCCGCACTCACGTCAGCTTTTGCCCCGAGTTTTGAAACATTAGTACTGGCGCGCTTGCTCGGCGGCTTTGCGTTTACCTCGCTCTCGCTTGCGTCTATGTACATCGGCGAAATTGCGCCGGCGTCGATGCGAGGCAAGCTGGTTTCAATGAACCAGCTCACCATTGTGATTGGCCTTTCGGCGGCGTATTTTTCTAACTACTTGTTGCAGCAAATGGCGGGCGCGCCAGCACAATGGATGTTGGATTTGGGCTTTGCCGATAATGTGTGGCGATGGATGTTGGGCGTTGAAATCTTACCCGCTTTGCTATGGCTTTTACTGCTTTTGCTGATTCCTGAAAGTCCACGCTGGTTAGCTCTTAATAATCGTGATCACGATGCTAGAGAAGTGCTCAGTAAGATTTACCCAGCATCGGAAGTGGATGAACAACTCAATAAAATAAGCAACTCGGCAGAGGAAGTCACGCTAAAAGAACAGTTCAAACAACTGATCTCTTCCAAATATCGCGTGGCCTTAATCATTGGTGTGACCATTGCCATTGTGCAACCGGTAACGGGTATCAACGCCATTATGTTTTACGCGCCCACCGTATTTGAACAAGTCGGCATTGGTACCGATGCGGCTTTTCTACAAGCGGTGATTGTTGGGTTGCTTAGTATCGTCGCAACTGTCTGCGCGCTACTAACGATCGATCGACTCGGCCGACGGCTTATTGTGATTGGTGGTTTAAGTGCGGCGGCCATTAGCCTATTAATATGTGCTTATGGCTTTTCCAGCGCCACCTATCAGCTTGATCAAGAATCAGTACTAGTTGTCCAAAGCACGCAGGAAGAAAACTTACAGTCGTTAGACGCACTTATTGGGCAAGAGTACGAGACTGATGTGGCCTTCAAACAAGCCTTGCGCGATGCCGTCGGCCCGCAAATGGCTAAGTCAATTGAAGCCAGCGCCATCCAAAATGCGATAGATATCAATGTGGTGTTAGTCTTGTTTGGCTTGCTCGCTTTTATCGCGGCCTTTCAATATTCAATCGGCCCGGTGATGTGGGTTGTCTTTTCTGAGATTGTGCCCACCACCATTCGCGGCATTGCGATTCCGTTTTTTGCCTTTTTTACCAGCCTGTTTAGTTGGTTTATCCAACAGTTTTTCCCATGGCAACTTACCGTAATGGGTGTTGGCCAAATCATGTTGTTTTATGCCACCATGGTCATTATTGGTTTAATCGCCTTGGCTAAATTGTTGCCCGAAACTAAGAACCGCACGATTGAAGAAATCGAAGCCGAATTAGCGCGATAGCTTTTATCGGCACTCGCAATTCGGTCTAAATCAAATACCAATGCTTTGGCGACGAGGCCAGAGCCATCATAATGACAAAGCAAACAACATTACTAAACAACAAAGTAGTCATCGTGACGGGCGGCAGCGCCGGTTGCGGTTGGGGATTCACTTTGTCTTGTTTAAAGGCTGGCGCTAACGTTATCGTCGCAGACTTAAATCCTCTGTCGGATGACAAACAGGCCATCTTAGACGAACACAGCTATTCGGTTGACTACGTCAAAACCGACGTAAGTAGCAGTAGCAGTATCGAGCAGTTAGTCGAGCAAGCTAAGGCCTTGCATGGCCGCATTGATGGCTTAGTGAACAATGCGGGTCTAACGATTACTGGCGATTTTATGGCCTTCGATTTAGACACGGTTGATCGGCTTTACAAAACCAATTTGCGCTCGGTATTTTTAATGAGCCAAACGGTCGCCAAGGTCATGATCGAGCAAGGCGGCGGCGTTATCGTTAACGTTGCATCCAACCATGCTCAAGCCAGTGCCGCCGAGTATGAAATGTACGCGGCGACCAAAGGTGGAATTTGCGCGATGACCCGCGCCATGAGTTGGAGCCTGGGTAAGCATGGCATCCGCGTCAACTCACTCTGCCCCGGCCTAACCCGCACTGAACCCATCGATGAGATGGTTAAGAACGACCCAACGCTAGAACAGACATTCAATGCTTTGCATGCCACACGCACGTTTAATAGCGTTGAACAACTGGGCCAAGTCGGCGTATTTTTGTTATCTGACATGTCCGCTTCAATGACCGGCACCGAAGTGGTGGCCGATCAAGGCTTGTTAGCGGGCTTGGTTAACTCTGATGTTTTAAGCTAGGCCAAATTATAGAAAACGAACCACGATGAAAATCACTGATATAAAGGCCTACCCGGTATGGGTTGGGCAACGTAACTTGCTTTTAGTCAAAGTCGAAACCGAAGATGGTTTTTACGGCTGGGGCGAATCGGGTTTATCTAGCCGCGAGCTCGCCGTTAAAGGTGCCGTTGAACATTATCGCGATTTTCTATTAGGTAAAGACTCGCGTCACATTGGCGCACTCTGGCAAGAGATGTATCGCAGCCAATACTTTGAAGGCGGGCGGGTTTTATCGGCTGCCATTGCTGCCATCGACATCGCACTGTGGGACATCGCAGGCAAACGCCAAGGCTTACCCGTTCATCAATTATTGGGCGGGCAACACCGTCACGAAATCCCCTGCTTTGTCACCACCACCAAAGCCATGGGCGACGACCTTATCGAAGACGCCAAAGCCAAAGCCAAAGAAGGTTGGAAGGTGATTCGCGCAACCACCGGCGAACACGGCAATGGCGATGCGCCCACCGTTTTTGATGTGCGCAAATCCATCGCCCGCGCCGCCGCCTGTTTAACCGAGTTACGCCATGAACTGGGCAATGAATACGTGTTGGGTATCGATTACCATCACCGCTTGAGCCTAGCGGAAACCGCCTCCTTTTGCGCACAGATGCCAGCAGGCACGCTCGACTTTTTAGAGGAACCGATTCGCGACCAAACCCCAAGCGCTTATCAAGCTTTACGAGGCATGGTTGACGTGCCCTTCGCCATCGGCGAAGAATTTTCAAGCAAGTGGGATTTCAGGCCCTACATCGAAGACGACATCACCAACTTTGCCCGCATTGACATTTGCAATGTCGGCGGCTTTACTGAAGCCATGAAGATCGCCGCTTTGGCCGAAACGCATTACATCGATTTGATGCCGCATGACCCCCTCGGCCCCATCTGCACCGCCGCGACCATACACATGTGCGCTGCTGTCCCCAACCTAGCTTGGTGCGAAGTCGACCCCTATGAATCCGCCACGCCAGATCACGATAAGTACTTTATCAATCGCCCCATCCACAAAAACGGCGTCTTCAATGTGGGCCAAGAACCGGGCTTAGGTGTCGATGTTCACGAAGACTTAGTTAAAGAACAAAGCTTTAAGTTTTGGGAAACACCAAGGCTGATCAAGCCAGATGGCTCTTATACGAATTGGTAGATAGTATTAGTAGGTCGAACTAATAGAGCTAAGGCGTGATCAACCTTCGCGGAAAAAACCGAGCCTCTATTTATTTTGTCAGCCAACTCCCTATTTTCCAGATGGAGTTTGTATCTCTTCTGTTCCTGGGTAGGTCGTTGGTGGCGCATTATCGCAGCTGTAGCTTTGTTGTCCGCAGTAACAAACCCCGCCCGGTTGAATCGAACATACTTCTGCACAAAATTCCCAACATCCTTCAAAAGTATCGTCATCAGCCGATTCGGTTAGTTTAGTGAGTCGACTGATGTGTTCTTTAATTCTGCCGATCTCGACTTTCGTTGGACGGCTTTCAATGAGTTTGCCCTTAGTCCATTTTTGATGCTGGCTACTCTGTTTTGCTTCTTTGATTTCATGACTGTGAACGGAGTCATTTTTCACGAGGAGAATCAAGGTGAGAAGAATAGCGATGATTAGCGAGTTGCGGATTGGCATATGATCTCCAATTAGTAAACTTTGAATTTCATCATAGCATCGGCCAAGGTGGTTTATAAACGGGCCATATGGCTGGTTTCCTAAGGCTGTTTAAGTCCATCCGAGAAACCCATAAATAGAAAACAATAGGATTTAGACTAGAGTTAGGACGAAAAAAAGCGCCAAGCCTTTTACAACATTGGCGCTTTAAATCGCTTTATTAAATCTCGTTATCTAAGGCTGACGGATTAGCCAAATAATAATGAGTATCAATATCAGCATAAGGATAATCGCGAGCCAGAACCAGAGTTTGAGCTTGTCTTGGTCAATGCAGTGGTCGCTGCAATTGGCATCAGGATTATCCGTTGCTGCATCCATATCCGTACCGCGATTTTGCGGATCGGTTGGATCCGTTCCAGCGTCGACTTCATCGCCATCTATTACTCCATCATTATCGCTGTCGCGATCTTCGGGAGAGGTGCCGAGCTGACATTCACTGGCGTTGCTTAGGCCGTCGTCGTCTTTGTCTAAGGCACCGTCGGCAGGGTCGTTGATATCAAAGCCCCAACGAAGTTCGCAATTGTCGCTCATGCCATCGCCGTCGCTGTCTAGCCGCGCTTCGTTGTCGTCATGAGGGCTAGTTGGGTCAGTACCACCAGCCAACTCCTCGCCGTCGTCAACGCCACCGCCGTCGGTGTCGGCCGTGAACGGATCGAGATCGAGTTCAATCTCTTTCCAGGTGGGTACGCCATCGCCATCTGGGTCGGCAGTCGCGTCGCCTGGATTATTCGGGTTGGTGCCGTGCTGTTCTTCATCAAGATCGCTGATGCTGTCGCCATCTGAATCTCGTTCTTGAATTGGCACTGATAGTGGAAACACGCGTTGGCGAGCAACTCCATCGCTGCCAGTCCAACTGGCCTCGACACTAATGTCGAAAACGCCGCCTTTATCAGTTGCACTGAGCACACCACTATAGATACCGTCTCCCGCTCGGTTATCGATGCCTGCACCGTTATCTAGCAACGTAAATTGCTGCGACTGATTGCCAAGACCTTGGGCTCTTGCGACCACATTCGCGCCCAGCACCGGAGTATTACCGGCCAAAACGAGGTGAATAGGAACGCTGTCGCCCGGCGCGGGTATGGCTGATACAGTATAGCTTCCGTTCTCAAGGCTACGATACGATTCGCCAGTAACCGCTCGAGCAAACCCTCTCTCGGAGCTAATACCGCTCACCGTAATCATCACTTCGGTGCCCTTCACGTGCGGTAAACCTAGCTGCCATTCGCCCTCTTGAGGGGAGGCAATTTGAAATACCGTGTTGGTATCACCGCGCACGACTTTGACATCTGTGCCGCTCTGCCCAGCTGGAGGCAAGGCACCGACAAAGCTGTTTCCAGAAGGCCAGTTAACGGCAATCACCGCGTAGTCTAAACCTGGTTCTATCGGCACTACGACTCGATCGCCGCGCAGGCCGGTTATACCAATCCCTTCATTTATTGCCGCGGCCGCTGCGATGCCTTGTTGCCCTCCGCCCGTGGCGGTATGAAAGTGCTGCCACAAACGTTGCTGGTAAGAAGCCGAGTTATGATGGTGCTCATAAATATTAGCCAAGGCGTTTTCCAGAGCAATCGAAAGGTCGGTTTGTGCATGCGCTACCGGAATCAATACCTGAAGCGGTTGATGGATGTTGCCCGTATCGTCTGGCGATGGCATGACATTCACGACTAGGTCATCGCCATCCGTTGCATTGGCGATGGCTTGCATCAGATCAGGCTGTGCATCAGGGCCAAGCGACACCGTATTGATTTTGACATTCGTTTCAGGATTGCCGTCTTCATTCAAGGATTCAAAAGTGGTAAACACTGGCGGCATCGTGGGTTCTACGATACAGCTACTATCCGGCGGGCTATCCCAAAAAGGCGCCACGTTTTCCATACCGTCACTGAGCAACACTAGGTTGCGGCGAACGTTACGCGCGCCAGCGCCGATGGAGTTAAGCTGATTTAAACCGGCAAGAAGCCCCAAACCCATTGGCGTGCAACCATCGGGAACAATCGCTTGTGCTGCGTCCGCCGCCGCTTCTCGATTATCTACCACGGGCGGGCCGGGGTCGGCCACATCACCAGCGATATCCACGTCGAATACATCATCTGCCGTGCTGCCAGCATAACTGACCACGCCAATGTGCTCTGGATCGCGCACGACATTGGCATAAAGCCGGGCCGCGTTGACTGCCGATTGCATTTTGCGATCGTCTTCCATACTGCCTGAGGCGTCGACGACTAATACCGTGTCACTCAGTAACACATCGTCGTCATAAAAAACGGCATTGGTTTCGGTTATCGATGAAGCAACATGATTGCAAAAACGATAGTTAACTTGAATATCGTGTGCGCCAACTGGGCCAGAGGGCGGCACGACCGCTAACCAGAACTCGTTGGCCACACGCTCGCCAGTGACGACTTGGGCGGCATCGCCATTGATGATGACTTCAAATTGATCGGCCTGAGGAATCATATTGAGCGGCGTATAAGCGACACGAATTAACAAGCGACCAGTGCCGTCGTTGGGTACGAGCACATTAGAACCTTCGGACGGTTCCAGTATCTCTAAGTTTAAGCTTGTGCTGCCAATGTTGCTAAAGCCGCCGACGAGATTCGGTGCGCCGCTGTCGGTGCTGGCCGAGTTAGCCGAATTACCTGCAAGATCGGTCGCGGCAATTTGCCAGGCAAAGCCAGTGATGGCTTCGGATGCACCAAAGCCTGCTCGCAAATCACTGCACGATAATCGCGCTTGGTAGTGATCCACTGCGGCCCATTCTAAATCGGCAGAACCAATGTTATTGCCGCCCGCGCTTCCCGATGCAGACCACTGCATACTGGCAGAAATCTCATCGATGTCTTGCACGCGATCTCGAATACGAACTGCAAATACGGCGGCAACATCACCTTTGGCTTCAAGAAACACCGCTGGGTCGTTAATGACCGGCGCGGTGGAATCGCTTAGGCCAGCCGTTGTATTCATGGTGACGGTCGGCCATTCGTTGGGCGGGTCGCCTGCGCCAACACGACCATCACTGCCCCAGATAATATCGAGCTTTTCGTCGTTATTGACATCGGCAATCGCCGCCGTGACTTGAAACGGGCGAGCAGACCAATCCGAGCAAGCACCTGAATTACATTCAGGATTAATCACTGAATCGTTAGATCGCTCGAAAGCCAACGAGCCGGTTGCCGTGTCATTTAAAAATATCTTATTTGCCCGGCGAAAAGAACCATCACCATCGGGCGCAACAATGTCTTGCCAACCGTCGTCGTTCAGGTCACCAACCACCACGTCGTAGGACACACTGGTAATCGGCATAGTGCCCACTTGCGCTGGAATGCCTCCGGCCAAGGTATCTACATTATTGGCACCACCAAAGGTGCCATCGCCATTGCCTAAGCGGATTTCATCGGCGCCAAATTGGGCTAGGTACATATCAAGATTGCCATCGTTATTGACGTCGAGCAGCGCCATGTTCATCACATATTCGGTGCTGGTTAAAGAGCTTTGACTCCAATCAACACGGCCATCATCAGTAGTACCCATATTTAAATAGATCTCCACTTCTGGCGCCGACGGGCTGGGCCGACTGATGTAATTGCGAATATGGCTGATCACCATATCCATACGACCATCGTTATTTAAATCGCCCAACTTGGTTGAATGACTCGCTGACTCTAGTTCGCCTTCAAAAGGGCTGTCAGACTCAACGCCAAACAAATCGTAGTTGGTCGAAATATCACCGGGCGCTTGATTAAAAAACCCATTGCCGTTGTTGTACAACAAAATGGTTGGCCCCCAATTCGAAGGGTCTGGGAAGCCGGGGCGATCGCCTAAATCAAAGGTTCGATTAGCGAAGATCAAATCCATATCGCCATCACCGTCAACGTCACCAACAACCACATCGTCCCAGACGTCTTGAAGGTCGGTACGAATGATCGGCGGGAACCGCAGATCGGATTCGTCGCTGAAACTGTCGCCCGATTTTATATAGAGAAAGTTGCCGTGCGGCGATGAATGCACCACGTCGTAATCGCCGTCGCCATCGATATCTACGAAATCAACATCGTAGGTATCGCGCTTTGAATCTTCATTTTGAAACGCTAAGGCGGTGCCTGTTATGTCAACAAACTCGCCGTCGCTGCCTTCGCTTGGATCCCAACGGAACATAGCTGCTAAGTGTTTGCCGTCGACTGGCCGAGTGACCGGTAAGTACATCATCAAGTTACCCGCCGCATCGAACGGTGCTAACTGCACGTCTTTGTACTCGGCGTTACGTGGGTAGTCGGCGGGCCAATTGATGCGAGAATCATCAACATCAAGCGTAATATCTGTCGCCGCTGACGCCGTCGAAGAGAAAAACAGGCTTAAACACAAACCCGAAACCGTCATTATTTTTGAGACCACGGTTAACCGGTCTTGGAGTGAGTGATACATGGTAGACCTCCTTCATGCATTCCTTTTGACTACAGGGCGGTCGAATCTGCCTGGATTCACTGCAACAGTGGTAAGCCTGCCCCGCAATATCAATAAACAATGAATCCTTTATGTTTATTAGATTAGATCAATGAATTTTACTTTACTATTGTCTAAAAGGACTAGATCAGAAGCGAAACACGTAAGGCCTTGATAGTCAGCAAATTCTAATGCGTTACTCGCATTGTGAGAGTCGCCTATTCTCCTGATGAATAGTCTGTTGCCGTTTTCAGGTTATCAAACAAGTTGTCAAGTTCTTGGAAGTGTTGATCTACCGTAGTCGGTTTACTCAGCTGGAGTGCCGGGGTTAAGGTAACTAGGTCTAGAGTACCGCCTGAGCGCCATTTTTTATGATCTTCTTGGAATACATCATTCTTGTAAGTTGATACAAACATCGTCGCGACGAGCACCAATGCCCACGCGAACTTGCTGCTTGTCTTTAGGCTGGAAGAAAACGTGAATACGCAATACAGGAAGGCGATACTGGCAATAGCAACGATCAAATTAAAACCAACTTCCAGAGACAAAGCGTCATGTGCGTTGAATTGAGCTAGGCTGTAAATCGGCACCAATACATTGACGACGATCACTGCGATGCATGCGAGTATCCAGTGAGTTCTGATCGCCGACTCAGCACGAAACAATCGACTGGCAAAGCCAAATAATACAGCCCAACCCAGTAATGCAACACCAAGTGAAATCACATCGGTTAAGCCTTGTTTGACATCATACACAATCGGGCTGCTTAACCACTTGCGCAATAAAACAGCGGCGATCGCGGCGGCCGTGATCAGCAAAAGTGCTCGTATTGAGTCGACCGTTTTGACGAAGGCAAACAGCCGTGATCGAATTCGAGTTGGCGCAAGAGCCAAAGCGGTATCAAAAATCTCTATGCTGGTATCACCGATTTTGATTCGCTCATTTTGTGTGTAATTGTGATTCTCCAGCGTTAACCGTTTGCCATTAATCGTACTCCCGTTCGTTGAACCTTTGTCGCTGAGCAATAAAGCTGAACGACTATTACTTAGCTCTAAATGAAAACCGTCAACGTATTCGTCTTGCACAACGATATCGCAGCGCCAATCGCGACCAATTGAAAGGGTTTGACCTTCGGCTAATTGAACGCGCTCTGTTCGATATGAGCCGCGGTCATTGATTCGCAAAACGAGCTGCTTTGCTGGAGCTGCGCTCACATCATTGAAGTCTTTGGCCTTATTCATAAGACGCCCCTTCTTTCACCGCGACGTTGTTCACCGCTACATTGTTTGGGGTTTCGTCGTATAAGGCCTCGGCTACGAATTTGCGATTCAATTTCACGATTTGATCTTGTTCAGCGCCCGCAATCGATAGGTGACTGGCGAGAGCTTCGCTGTCACTGATTTTCTCTAAAATAAGTAAAGAATCGAAAAGGTCTTCCAAGCGCTTGTACGCTCGAACGCACGTCACTAAGCGCGTATAGGCCCCTTGAGATTTATCAACAAAATCGCTCTTACATTCATAGTTAGTCGAGTTATCGAAATTCGAGCGGTTGTCGGCCCACATTTTATTGGTATTTCGAGCGGCAAATTGGCTGGGCAAGAGTTTGAGAGAAGTTTCTTTGCGAAACGAAAAATTGATTTGGCCGGTATCTAAATTGCCAGCCAAATACACGTAGTTGGCTGCTCGGCAGCTTTTGTCAACCGCTTCAATACTGCGTTGTTGATTGGTCTCGTTAGTGCCGCCCCAACATTGAAAATCGTTGCGGATTTCACCAAACAGCGAATGCCCTGCAAATGATTCGGTTGGCCAATCAATCGAAAGTAAGTGATCGATTCGCGGGCGTTGCCATTGCTTTATCTGTTTGGCGATCTCACTTTGGTATTGAGTTTTTTCGAGCTTCCCGGGCTTACGTAACAGTATTCGCGCCTTTTCAACCGGCACCAAAAAGCTCAAGGCCGCGCCCGCCGTCGCCACATTCACACCAACAACATCGCCGCTTGAATTAACTGCGGGGCCGCCGCTCATACCGGGGTTTAGACTGCCGGAAAACAAGACTTGATCATTGTAGCTGTGCTCAACCATGCCGTTATTGGGGCCGGGAACTAAGGTAACGCCATAGTCGCGCGGGTTGCCAAGGGCGAAAACTTCTTGGCCTTTAACCATCGGCGTTTCACTTAAGGCAAAGAAACGCGTGCTTGGTTCAGACAATTTGAGGCTGGCTAGATCATTGACCACATCGAAATGCAGTAGCTCGAGAGAGCCTGACTGCCCGGTGTTTGAATGGTATTCAATTTTGTGAGTATCCGGCGACTGCACAAAACCAGAAACAACATGATAGTTGGTGATCAGTACGCCATCAGCCGATACTTGAAAGCCAGAACCGATAGACGACTTACTCGTCGCTTGCGGAGAAATGACTCGAATCTGATAAACCAAATCGTAGAGGTCGGTAAATTGTTGCTCATCGGCTTTGACAAAGCTCGAGTTCAGTAGACATAACCATAAGACAAACTGCAGCGACTGACGCGCTGGGCGCAATACATTAACCATTAGACATTGCGCGACTTCCTACACGCTTAATAAACCAACCAATTAACACCACTATTGAGAATAAACCCAAACGAGGAAAATCGCACCAGAGTTAACGCATGTTTAGAAACTGAACAGTCTTAAACTCAATTTTTTGATCAGCGGTTTAAAGCTAATCATCAAGCCACGGTTCCAGATCAAAGCAAACTCAGTTTGATTTATCGCGTATTCCTTTTATTTGATTCCCAAATATTTATTTGACAAATGAATGTTAAATAGCTCAATATAACTTAGGCAATAGAGCCCAAAAGGATTGGCTCTTTCAAGGGGAACAAACTTAACCGATTAATCATTAATCGAATTTATACAAAAATAGGAGGGGGCATTATGAATCGCAAAAGCGTCATTCATTATTACATTGCAGTCTGTGTACTGTGCGTTATTGCATTAAACCAAGGCATACATGCGCAAGAACTAAAAGAACTACAAGAAGACCCAATTGCTTTTATCGGGCATGGCGCCATGTTTGACAAGAGTGGTCGCGTCATCGAACCAACACTTGAATTCATTCGGTCGGCTCAATCATTCTATATCAAGGATATCAAGCGCAAACTGTCTACGCAGAAACGCGCGCGCGCCAGCACCATTGCCAAAACATTGACCGATGGCTCACCACGCAGGCTAAAGCCCGACGTGCGAGACGTAGTTTCTAATTCTTTACTGATGGATTGGCTATCAAACAACAACGATGAACAGCTTAGCCATCGAAGGCAAGGCAAGATGATCATGCTCAACAGCAAGATTATTGATCTATCACCTGACATTAAGTTTGATCAAAAGCTGATTGACGAATTTAGTGTGCCTCGAAGTTTGAAACGAGAACTAAACCGAAGTCTGCTCAGGAAAAAACCACGCGACCCCTTGTCTATGTCTTGGTTCGTTCAATCCGCGCACGCGATTGCAACCACAGCTTCAGGGCAGGCTTATATCGATGAATGCAGAGCCGCGGGCGTGCCCATTCCGCCAGATTGGGGCTCTAATAGTTGGGTTGAGCGAGGCACACTGAAAAATGAGTTTATCTCAAAACCGCAAAGAGCACAGGTGCATACGTTTCGCAGCACTAACCCAGAGGGCACCTGCATTGCCCTGCCGCGTCGCGGCACGTTTGGCACCATTAAACTGCTTGGCATTATTTGTTTGGGCGTCGAAAGTTCCAACGCGTGTTTTTGGGATAACCAAGAAAATGGCCGCACCTTTGAGATTGGTAAAAACGAAGATGTACCCCTGTCTGACTTTGCTGGTGGAGCCGAATTAGTTGGTGGCCAAGGCGGCGCTTGTACCTCTTGCCATGCTGGAGAGAACCCTTTTGTCATCCATCCTGACACCGTATTAGGTTTACCACAATTAAGCGATGTCGCTCTCTTTTCTAATGAGTACTATCGGCCCATCGTGGGTAGCCAGTGGTATCAGAACGAACAAATTCTTCCAAGCACGGGCGAGTGTGCAGCCTGTCACGGATCCACTTCTCGCGGTGTCGCGGGTCGCTTCCCAAGTTTTACAGACGCTGAAAAAGTCGATTATTGCGGCGCTATTGTGCGTAACGCCATCGACATGACGATGCCGCCGGCAAACCCTGGCGAAGGCAGCCGGGTTGCTGAAGTCATTGATATGTGTTTTGAAACACTGAATGCGAGTTGCTCTATCAATGAAGAATGCGCCACAGGAAAATGCCAAGGCGGCCAATGCGTTTGCGGCGGCGATAATGATTGCGCTGCAGGGCAGTATTGTAATAAACGCCCACTAGCACCAAATCGATGTCTTGCCGATGCCACACTGGATATTGGCCAAGCCTGCACCAAAAATGCAGAATGCAGCACTAACAAATGCCAAGGTAGCGGCAATGCACGGCAATGCGTCTGCGCCGATGACGGTGACTGTGATGCCGGAGAATTTTGTAATAATCGTTTAGGGCAAAACCGCTGCCTGGTCGATGGTTCACTCAACCTTGGGCAAGCCTGTTTTAAAAACGCGGAGTGTAGCTCCGGCAAATGCCAAGGCGACATGTGCGTGTGCGCTGACGATGGCGATTGCAGCGCTGGCCAATTTTGCAACAATCGGCCATTAGCGCCCAACCGCTGCTTGGCCGACGCCTCTCTTTCCGTCGGTCAGTCGTGCAATAAAAATGCGGAATGCTCTAGCAACAAGTGCCAAGGCAGTGGTGGTGATAGGCAGTGTGTTTGCGCTGATGATGGCGACTGTGGAGCTGGTCAGTTCTGTAATAACCGCTTAGGGCAAAACCGGTGTTTGGTCGATGGTTCTCTTGATGTTGGCGACTCTTGCATCAAGAACGCCGAGTGCGATTCGAACAAATGCCAAGGTGGTATGTGTGTTTGCGCAAATGATAGCGACTGCGGTACCGGTCAGTTTTGCAACAACCGCTTAGGCCAAAACCGATGTTTGGTTGATGGCTCCCTTGATGTCGGCGACTCCTGCGTTAAGAACGCTGAGTGCGATTCGAACAAATGCCAAGGCGGCATGTGCGTTTGCGCCAACGATAGCGACTGCGGTACAGGACAATTCTGTAACAATCGCCTAGGGCAAAACCGTTGTTTAGTCGATGGTACAAAAGACGTTGGCCAGTCGTGTGTGAAAAAGCAGGAATGCGAATCGAATAAATGCTCAGGCGGCCAATGCGTCTGTAAAGAGGATCGACATTGCCCGGGCAACCAGCAATGTAAAAAACCGCTGTTTGGGACTAATCGATGCGAATAAATTGATCAGGAACTAAGCAAGCGTGATCTGCTCGCGCACAGCTTGATAGGCGGCTTTGTCTACGATTGCGCCTGGATGCTGAACCACGAGAGCGGCGATGGCCATCGCCGCCTCTATTGCGAAGTCAGGTGCGTGCTGTTGGGCGCGCGCCGCCAAGTAGGTTCCAGCAAACGAATCACCAGCGGCGGTTGAATCAATTTGTGTTGGCGCAGGTGCAAAAGGCTTGTGGGCTTTTTGTTGCTTGCCTTGATACACATACACGCCATCAATGCCCCACTTAAGGACTATCTCTTTTTGCTCACCAATAGTTGCTAGGTAGTCGATAACCTCTAGTTGATTTTGATGTTGATAAAGGGCGCGGTGATCTTCATCTCCCGGAAAAACGATATCGGCCAATTGATAGGCTACGTCATTCCAATAGACGGCGTGCTCCAGATCGCGCCACATTTTTGGCCGATAGTTTGGATCATACGCAATCTTGCAGCCGCGCGATTTGAGCGTCTTTAAGTAATTGGCGAGGGCTTGTTTGTCATCGTCATCAAGAATGGCAAAAGAGATTCCTGAAACATAGGCGTAATCAAAGACGGCATTGCTTTGATCTTGGTCGGCTAGCAAACGCATCATTTTGCGCGCGGCAGAATCGTTACGCCAATAGGTAAAACTGCGTTCACCGTTGACGTCGACATTGATGGAATAAATCCCGGGCGACTTAGTTTTACTGCGAAGTACATGCCGACAATTTAGGCCATGGGCCTGCCAGGCTTCGAGCATTTCCTCACTGATGGCGTCACGACCGAGCGCCGTGAAATAGGCCACGTCTAATTCGGGCGCCCACCATTTTGCGTATATGGCAGAGTTATAGGTATCGCCTGCAAAGTCGCGCGCGTAATGGTGCGCGCCACTTTTGCGCAACTCAAGCATGCACTCGCCGATAAACAACAATGAACTCATACCGACGCGATGCTTCCAGTAGGCGTAAAACTAGTAGGCGTGAAACGAAACCGTTTAGCGAATATTCGCGCGCAACGCTTGGATTGCACTGCGATAGTCTTTGCTCTTTAAGCTATCGATAATCGCTCGGTGTTCGTTTTCACAATCTTGCGCTGAATCCACTCGTTGATAGTCCATTCGCATGCGCATAACTACCGATTGCCAGATATTTGATAGGTCTTCACCACCAGCAAGGTTGACCAAATAGTGATGAAACTCGATATCGTCTTTGGTGACTTGCGTAAAATCTTTGTTTTTAAAGGCCTCTCGAATTCGCAAAATGACAGACTCAAGGTAGTCGAAATCGATTTCGTCCATTCTATTCTTAAGCATTTTAATTGAATGCTCTTCTATGCGACGACGAATATCGATCATCAAACTTTGCACTTCCGGGTCAAGCTGGTCGTTCACAAAAGAACCCACGTTGCTTTTGGAAATCACCAGGCCTTCTTGCGTGAGTTGCAATAACACATCCCGGATTGGCCCACGCGAAACACCAAAGCGTTCAGCAAGATTTTGCTCGTTTAATTTGGTACCTGGCTTGAGGTCGCCAGCAATGATATCCGAGCGAATTTGGCTCGCAATTTGTTCTCTAACAGGAATAATTTTGTTTGTATTTAACATGCCCTACCGTCTCCTGTGCGTGTTTAATTTTTTATTTTTATCATTTGTCTTTGAATTTAAATTGCTTGGTTGTCGAGGCCAAACAAATTATACGGTCTGTAAGCCGTATTGATGAATCTTATTAATCAAGCTGCGATGGCTGGGTAAGTATTGGGTTAACTTATCAGTGCGAGCTTGATTAATTTTATGCTGTTGCCCATAGAATAAATCGTCTTTTTGGGTTTGACCATGAAACGTGGACAGCGTTTCATACTCCATACCGTACAACACATATTGGTAACTCGCCGAGGGAAACACCTCATCACGCTGCACAAAGTCTGATTGCCATGGCGCTTGATACTTCCAAAGTTCGAGTAGCTCAAGTAACGAGTCAGGAATCGTATCCGGGTCTCGATTGTCGACCCAAAACGCATTGTCTTCTCGTTTGCTGATGCAATAGTGTAGCTTTAGAAAGTCAATGATACGCTGCCAGCGATAATGAAATACGTCATTAAAACGACGTTCAATAACCTGCATTGCATCTCTATTGACCGGCATTTGTTCAGCAAGCATTTGTGCCGACATTTCGACCAGCACAATCGCGGAGGCTTCCAGCGGCTCTAGAAACCCGGCTGAAAGCCCAATGCCTACCACATTTTTCTTCCAAAACTGACTGCGATGGCCAGAGCGAATGGGAATGTGGCGCACTTCTAACTCATCTAGGTTCGCGCCCAAACCATCTATGTAGTGAGCCAGCTCATCTTCGGCGCTTTGCTTGTCTGTATGTCGGCTCGAATACACATGACCTATGCCGCGACGTGTAGACAAACCGATGTCCCAAATCCAACCAGCGGATTGCGCTGTTGAAATAGTTTGCGAGGCAATTTCTTGGTCGTCGCTTGAGTACGGGCATTGCACGGCCAGTGCATTGTCAATGAACAACACGTCACTGCAATCGTGAAATTCGGTATCCAATGCTTCGCCTAAGAGTAAAGACCGAAAGCCTGTGCAATCGACAAACAAATCGCCGTCAATGATACCGGCTTGTTTTGTATCAATGCTCACTACATAGCCGTACTCGTCTTTATTGACCTCGCTCATGTCGGCATAGATGTGGTTTACGCCCAAATTTTCGACTACATGCTTTTGAATAAAGGCGGAGAACTTACCCGCATTGAGATGGTAAGCATAGTTCAACTCGCCCACGTATTCCGGCGTAGTAATGGCCTTGGGGCCAAGAGATAAATCGCAGACTTTGCCTTGCGGGCACACCGCGTCAGTGAATGAGTCTTGGCGTGCGCTGCGTAACCAATCGTTCGCGAGATTGCCCTCAAAAAAACCTTGAGGCAGTACCAGTGGATGATAGTAAGCGTCGTCTTCAGCACCGGTAACCCATTTGGCAAAACGAGCACCTTGTTTAAAGGTGGCGTCGCACTCACGAATGAAATCCGTTTCTCGGATTCCCATGTTTTTAAGAGTACCCCGCAAGGTCGGCCAAGTGCCCTCACCAACCCCAACGGTTGGCACATTAGGTGACTCAACCAGCACGACTTCAAGGCTTTGTTCTTGCGGCAAACCTTGGTATTTAGCCGCAAGAGTACCCGCGGTAATCCATCCTGCGGTACCACCGCCAACAATCACGATTTTGCGGATACGATCATCCATTGTGGTGCTTCACCAAACTATTTTGTTTTTTGTTAACAATTTACAACAGAATACCGTAAAACGACTCTCAGCAAAAGCTTAGCCAATCATTACTGTGGGCCCAGCACTGGCGTAAAACGAGGCTGCTCGATACCTTGGCGATCGGTTTTGTAAATAAACACATCGCCAGCGCCTTTTTGATTTTGCCCTACGGCGGCTGAAGTCACGCACAGCAAGTCCAAATTCGCCCCGCCAAAGGCAACACAGGTGGGTTGCTTGACTGGCATAATTAAGTCTGCGTCAACTGCGCCGGTTGATGAATAGCAGCGTATTTTCCCTCCGCCCCATTCGGCATTATAAACCCGCCCTTGAATATCCGTGGTTGAACCGTCGGGGAAGCAATCTTCATCGGTATTTGCAAAATCAATCACAGAACCTAGATTACCTTGCGCATCGTTAGAAAACTGGCGAATCGTTTGAGTGGGCGTGTCGGTATGATACATACGCCGCCCATCTGCACTCCAACACAAGCCGTTTGAAATCTCGATATCGCTCATCATTCTATGCAATGTCAGGTCTGCATCAAGCCTATATAAAGCTGTTTTTGAAACGCTTGCTGACGTGTCTTCCACCACGCCGCCAACCCAAAAACGGCCGGACGGATCTGTTTTACCATCGTTTAAGCGGCTGGCTGGGTTGGATGCCTCAATCTTGTGAAGCCAATCTACTGTGCCAGCGTCTGGGTTGTACCAGGCCAAGCCCGAAGCGAAGGCGGCGAGCAGTCGTTGGCGACCTGTTACCAACGCAAAGGAACACAGCGGTTCAGGGGTTTGCCATTGGCTTAGTTCATCGGCCTCAATGTCATAGCGAAACAAACTTTGCCCAAGGATATCAACCCACCACAAGGCTTCGGTTTGCGCATCCCAAATAATACCCTCACCGAGTTGGTTCGCAACCGGCAGCTGGCGTATCAACTCAGCTTGCATGGCTAGCATTGACAGCCGCGACCACGCGACGTGTTGCTTGAAACACTTGCTTAGCAGTCATGCCTGGTTTGAAAATCTCACTGCCGAACCCAAAGCCTGTTGCGCCCGCTTTCTTCCAAGTTGTTAGCTCTGATAGCTTGACTCCGCCAACTGCGTACACCTGAGCTGAGTGTGGTAGCACGGCCTTCATCGCCGCGAGGTGGCCACTGCCAACGGTAGAGGCGGGAAAGAGTTTCAGCTGCGTTGCGCCGGCGTGCAAAGCCGCGAAGGCCTCGGTCGGTGTCATGCATCCGGGCATGGGCAAAAGACCAGCATCGAGACACTCTTTAATCAAGTCTGGCTGAGTTGAGGGCGTTACCGCCAACTCGGCACCAACCTCGACTAATTTAGGAATATCACTTAACTGGGTAAGAGTGCCGCAGCCCACCATACAGTGCGCTTTTAACTCGTCGCTTAATAGACGAATGCACTCAAATGCATTTGGCGTATTTAGTGGCACTTCGATGACACGAACGCCCGCTTCATAAATGGCATTGGCAATATCGGCCACTTCGGCAAGTTGAACACCTCGAATGATGGCGACCACCGGCATCTCACCAATGGCGGCAGTTAACTTATTTTCCAATGGATTGTTATTAGGCATCATTAGTGGATTGGGCTGCTAGCTTATATTCTGTGTTAAATAAAATGGGGTAAGCGTGTTTAAACACCTCATCAGGATCAGCAAGAATTGCACGCACGCCAAAAAGCGTTAGCGCTGTTTGGTAACTTTGGCTAATGCCCGAACGACCAATTACCACCATACTTGAAAGGTTTTTTTGAATGGGTTCGATGAGGGCTAAACCACTTTTTAGATCTTGGCCGACGATTAACCCGAGTAGATAACTCGACGCACAAGTTGGAGCTTTTGTATCCACAAGCTGTTTGGCACGCACGCTAAAAAGTAAAGACATCGTATCGGCTTGAGTATTGCGCGCAGTTTTCACGCCATCGATAAAACTGTCTTGTTCGAGGCGTTCAGATTGATCCGTCGCCGTCAGAATCGAATATTGATCAAGTACCGAATACAGCTCACCGGTGTAGTTAGTAAAAAAGGTATCGACCCGCCCGCCGTTGATGATTGACCATTTGTTGTGGGTACCGGGCGTGATGGCCACGACATTTTTTTGTGCATCGGTATGCGCGCCGTACAAAGACGACACGCCCAGAAGCTGCACTTCTTCGCCGCGCATGGTGTCGCACAAACCTAAGGGATTACGTGTTTTCAATCCGCCCAATATTGTGATTTGCAAACTACGCGCAGTGAAGCGCACGCTCTGGGCAAGAAAGTCGTCTTGATCTGCCGGGCAGACCGCGTAGCCCGCTTCTTGCCAACCAATTGATGACCCAACCATGCCCGATAAAACGACATACTTAATCGGGTATTGGTTTAACCAATCTGCTACTTGTTTAAAAAAATAGGCTTCGATGTCTTGGCCCTTCAATTTAGCGGCGCCAAGTGCATTTTTTTGATCTATAGCTCGGGATTGTTGCGGGCCGTTTTCAAATAGATACAGGCAACAAGACGATGTTCCCCAGTCTCCGGCGATGAAATAGCGTGGCTGCATAATAAATCGGCTTTTGCCAACGCAAGCGCAGGCAAGATTGCTTGGATCGTGCTTAGGCTTCGTTCATGTAAACGGTTTTCTTTTCCAAGTATTGATACAAACCATACTTGCCGTCTTCACCGCCATAACCGCTTTGCTTCCATCCGTTGTGAAAGCCTTGGTGCTGCTCGCCCATACCACGATTCACATACACTTCGCCGACTTCAAGTTGATCGATGGCTTGGTTAATGTAGTCAAAGCGTTTGGTAAACAAATACGCCGACAAACCGTATTCGCTGTCGTTACTGAATTCGATGGCTTGGTCTAAGCTGCTGACTTTTACGATTGGCAAAATAGGCCCAAAGGTTTCTTCTTGCACCAGCGTATTATTTTGATCGACGTTAACCAGTAAAGTTGGCTCGTACCAGCAGCCGTTTTCAAAACCGTCGACGGTCGCTGGTTTGCCGCCACAAACCAACTCGGCACCTTCGCTCACGCCTTTATCAACCAAGCTTTGAATATGCGCAATCTCGGCTTGGTTTACCTTGGGGCCAATGTCTGTAACATCCAACATGGGGTCGCCGATTTTCAGCGCTTTAACCATGGGAGTGAAGATCGCTAAAAATTCACCGTATACCGATTCGTGTACGTAGAGGCGTTCAGCACAGGTGCAAACCTGACCACAATTGGCGTAGCGGGCCGCTAAGGCTTGTTCAGCCGCATAGTGAAGATCGGCATCTTCCATGATGATCAGGGGCGCCTTGCCACCAAGCTCGAGCATCACCGATGTCATGTTGTCGGCACAGGCTTTAAAAATGCGTTTACCGGTTGGCGTGCTACCGGTCATGGTGACCATTTTGGTGATGGGGCTAGAGCACAATTCATTACCCACACCTGAGCCAGTGCCGTTAATGATGTTCAATACGCCAGCCGGAATACCCGCTTCATTCGCAAGCTTACCCAACTCTAAAGTCGCCAACGGCGTTTCTTGAGTGGGCTTTACCACAATTGTATTGCCCGTAATCAACGCGGGCCCAATCTTGCGGCCCGCTAAAGCCAATGGAAAGTTCCAAGCCGTAATCGCCACCACCACGCCTTTGGGCACCATGTGGATATAAATTTTTTCGTTCTCATTATCCGAAGGCAATATGTCGCCTTCGATAGTCAAGGCATGATCGCAGGCATACTCGATAAATGTCGCCGTTGCGCCGACCTCGGCGTTGGCAACTGACAACAGCTTGCCTTGCTCGTGTACCAGCATTTCGGCTAAGCGATCCGTATTGCCGCGAATCAAGTCTGCGAAGCGACGCAGAATACTTGCTCGCTCTCGTGCGGTTTTTTTTGCCCACGGTGCTTGCGCCGCTTGCGCTACCTTAAGCGCATGTTGAGCATCGCCCACGGTACCGGCTGGAATGGAACCCACGGCTTCACCGGTGCTTGGCGAGAGCACTGTAATTTGTTCATCACTTTCAGAATTACAATACTGGCCGCCCACAAAATTAAGGTTGTTGTACTCGCTTATTTGTTTCATCGGCCCATCCATCCTCCGTCAACGGTGACGGTGCTGCCGTTCATGTAATCGGATGCTTCAGACGCCAAGAATACAACTGGCCAAGCCAGATCTGACGGCGTCCCCCAACGCCCCTGAGGTATTCTTTCGAGAATCGATTTCGAACGATTCTCATCAGCGCGTAAAGCAGCCGTATTGTCAGTGGCAATATACCCTGGCGCTACCGCATTTACATTTACCCCACTCGCCGCCCACTCGTTCGATAATGCCATCACCAATTGGCCGATGCCCCCCTTACTAGCTGCATAACCCGGCACCGTGATTCCCCCCTGGAATGCCAATAGTGAACTGGTAAAAATAATCTTGCCGCGGCCGCGTTCGACCATGCCTTTGCCAATTTCTCGGCTGAGAATAAACTGAGTAGATAGATTCACATCGATCACGCGATCCCATAATTCATCGGGATGCTCTGCCGCCGGCGCACGCTCAATCGTGCCTGCGTTGTTAACCAAAATATCAATCACCTTGTGCTCGGTATTAAGATCATTGATAAATCGATAAACATCATCGCGATCACTGAAATCACATTGATACGCACTAAACGCCTGCCCTGTTTTTTCTACGGCCTGAGCCGCATCAGAACCTTGCGCGGCCAAACTTGCCGACACGCCAATAATATCCGCACCGGCCTGCGCCAAGGCGACGGCAATTTCTTTACCGATACCGCGGCTGCATCCGGTCACCAGCGCGACTTTGCCGCTCAGGCTAAATTTATCTAACATGATGTTCTCGTTTAAGCGTGGTTACAGGCGATAACCGCCTTCATACCTTTAGGATTATTATCCATATTTGCAAAGGCATCACCAATGTTGGGCAAGGCAGTGGTAAAAGTGATAAATGAATCAATATCGATTTTATTATTGGCTACAAGCTCGATGGCTTTCTCGAAATCACTGGCTTCGTAAACGCGCGCGCCTAAGAGCTCTAACTCTTTCCAAAAGAATTGAAACAAATCGATGGGCTGCTTTTCAGAATGGATTGCAACCATGCAGATGCGTCCGCGCACAGCGGCGATCTCCGTCATGGCGTCTATCGCTGGCGCCACACCCGAGACTTCATAGACCACATCGGCACCTTTTCCATGAGTCCATTCATTAACAACCGCTTTGATGTCTTGCTCTACGGGATTGACGGTTTTGATGCCATGTTCTTTAGCAAAGGCTAAGCGCGATTCATTCAATTCAGAAATCATGACCTCGGCGCCCAAGGCTTTGCCCACTTGCGCAATTAATTGACCAATCGGCCCGCCACCGATGACCACCGCTTTTTCACCTACCTTTAAACGTGAGCGAGCAACATCATGGCAAGCTACGGAGAGCGGCTCAATCAAGGCACCACTTTTTAGACTCACGTGCGCTGGTAATTTGTGCAGAGTTTTAACCGGCACCGTCCATGAGCTTTGAAAGCCACCAGCCGAATCAATGCCCATAAAGTTTAAGTTGTGACAAACATGGCTATTACCTGCGTCGCACGCTGGGCAATCACCGCAGTAATCTAGAGGTCGCACCACCACTTTGTCGCCAATCGCATAGTCGCTAACACCAGAGCCTAACTCGACGATGGTGCCAGAGACTTCGTGGCCAATGACTTGTGGCGGCGCGACGCGTTGGTCCATCACGCCATGATATATGTGCATGTCGGTGCCACAGATACCAACGTAACCAACATTAAGGCGAACCTCGCCTGCTTGTGGGGCAATGGCGTGGCCTTCGCCAATCTCAAATGATTTATTGCCGATGTAGTGTGCTGCTTGCATAGTCTATTACTGTGTAAGGTGTGGGCGTAGCGCCTCAAGATCAAAATCAACACCAGTGCCGATGAGTTCTGGCGCAATGGCTTGGCCACACGCACTTAACTTAAGTGGTGCTGATGTGTATTGATCAATTGGGAAGGAATGTACTTCTAAATAGCCGGCGTGAGGCTGAGCAGCCATTAAAGAAACATGCAGCTCGTGCATGCCATGACTGCAAATCGGTAAATTGGCTTGCTTCGCCAAATCAGCAATGTGTAACCATCCTGTGATACCGCCAATATTAGACGCATCCGGTTGTAAGAAGCCGAGTTTAGATTGCGCTATGGCATAACCAAACTCAAATGGCGTGTGCAGGTTTTCGCCCATGGCGAGAGGAATACGAGTGTTCTCTGCGATACGTGCATAACCTAGATAATCGTCTGGCACGGTAGGTTCTTCAAACCACACCAAGTTATTGGCTTCAACCGCTTTGGAAAAATCAATGGCTTGATCGACATCCATGGAATAGTTGGCGTCGACCATAAATTGCGTGTTTGCGCCGATTAACTCACGCACTGCGGTAACTCGGGCGACGTCTTCCAGATAATCTTCCTTACCAACTTTGATTTTTACCGCGCCAAAACCTCGATCTAAATAGCCTTGCACATTTTGCAATAAGCGGTCCTGATCAAAATTCAGATCAATGCCACCTGCGTAACAACGAGCCATTGGAGACTCACCACCAATGTATTTGTAAAGAGGTTGCTCGGCCCGCTTGCATCGAATGTCCCACAGGGCAATGTCGATAGCAGAAATAGCAAAGCTGACTAAGCCGCCCCGACCCACGTAATGCATGTGCCAATTCATGTCGTGCCATAAGGCCTGAATATCACTGCACTCGCGGCCCTTAATAAAGCCAGCCAAATCATAATCGATTAGGCATTTAATCGCATGGCCACCACGACCACCAGTATAGCTATAACCAGTCCCTTTAAAACCGTCACTGGTTTGGATGTCACAAACAATCAATTCAAAATGCGTGTGATCGCCATGCTTGGCATCACTAAGCACTTCGGCCAGTGGCACTGCATAGTGACGCACCGATACATCCTCGATATACGACTCGGAACTCAGCTCAATATGGCCAAAAGAATTGGGATTGTTTACTGCGTGGTATTTCATCAGTCGTTTAAATCTGGGATAGAACCTGATTCGAAATCAAGAGAAGGCCTTTTCGAAAATTGTTAAAGCGGCCATCTAATCTAGTAGTGCGATAGCCCATGACCCATAAGGTCTTGCTTATTTGTACGACAAATATAAAGTCCATTTTGTTTATTGTCAACAATTTACTGTTGACGAAAACAGGTTTAAATGCGATTATTAGATGGTGCTATTAAGCGACAAATATTTCATTGCCAACCCAACCACAATGAAACGTTTTTTTACTTAACCTCAAGTACTTCTTAGCTTACAAAAACGCGTACGCGATAAGTACAAACTCCTTCTTCACCATGCTCTTCGACTTGCTCGAAGAGCTTTTTTTTGCCTGATTAATTTGCACCCATTTACCAGTGTTTAGTTAATCTGTTTATACGCCCAAAATCAGCGCTAGCCCTTTATGATTCGCTCAATATACAAGGCTCGTTTCCCTTGCTTAGGTAAGTACTTTAAAGGCTAATTGCGCGCCGCTTTCCACTCAATCAATTTGGGCAAATGCCCTTGAGAATGAATCAGCGCATAGATGGCTTGAAAATATCCTTTACGGTGAAAGTCTAGGACTTGCGCTTGCGCTAGCTTACTTAGTTGGTCAGGATCAATACTATAAAGGCCATCGAAACTGGTTTTCTCTTGGCCTTTAAGCTGCACATCCAAGGTAGCTGGCACAATCAACTCAAGAGCGCTTAAGCGTTCGAGGAACGCCTTCGTGGTCTTAAAACCTTGTAATAGAGTATTCAGGATGCCAAAAACCGACTCTACATAGGCACTTGGCTTACCATCCGGCTGAAACAGAGCTTCGCCGACATTAGTGCTCAATCGGCTGTTTTCGATATCAACGCCCAGCTTTAGCTCATCTCCTGGCTTGATGTCGTCGATGGTTGAAGCGCCGCTGTCGCTGACCACACAGGCCTGGAACGGTTGGCGTTGTAGATCAAGAGGAATATAAGCGGCTCGCCAAGCACCGTCTTGGACAAAGAGATTTTCTTTGGCATTTAACCCCAATAAAGCACTCAGCTCGAATTGACCTGTATGCGGATGCTTCGTAATAAAGATAGGGTAATCAAGCGCTAGCTGCGGCAACTCTTGTGCGGTGGCAATCGCCACCGGGCCGATCTCGTCAAAATAGTTGGCCAGACGATTATCAAGCTTTAGATCTGCATGTTTACTAGCACTGAGTATTTCAATTTTTGGCACGGGAACTTCCGGTTTTTTAGTGTATTAAAAAAGGCTCGCTAGAGTCTAGCGAGCCTTTTAAAAGTGTCAATGTTCTACGCTATTGTGGAACACAACACCTGCTTTTGTAAAAGGGTTTAGAAGTTACCTCTAAAACCTACCGAAAAGCGAGGGCCACTGCTGAATGCGCGATCCAGTGTGCGGCTCGAACGACCATGTCGGCGCGTGGTTTCATCAGTAATATTTAAGCCTTCAACAAACACCGAGTAGGTATCGCTGATATTGTAACTTGCAGAGAAATCAACTTGACTGAAGGCTTCAGTGAAAATAGGCTCAGCACCGGAGACCAATAGGAAATCGTCTCTCCAGTTCCAAGCAACTCGAGCCGACCATGGGCCTTTTTCATAGAAACCCACCACATTCGCTGAGTCGCTCAAACCAGTTAATGGAGCTGGTGCTTGCGTTTCAAAATCACCAAGGTCGAACTCAATATCACCATCGGTATAGGTATAGTTAAGAACGAAGCCAAAACCATTATCAAACACGTGCTGCCAAGCGAACTCAGCACCGCGAACAGTGCCTTCATCTGGCGAATTAAAGTCACGTTGTACGTCAAAAATGATCGGCGTGTCACCAGCCATCGATAAACAACCGGCACCCGGGCAACCTGGGCGAGTAAAACCCGGGTTGGCAATTGGGTTACCCGCAGAATCAGGTAGCGTTTGACGCTCAATGTCGGTGGCAGTAAACGCTAAAACATCTTTGTTAAACAACCCTAACGACGCATAGCTCCCTGGCTTGTAATACCACTCTAGCGAGAAATCGAGATTCTCGGCCTCGGCTGGTTCTAAACCAGCGTTACCTTGAACAGCGATAAAGCTTCCCGTACCGCCGTCGGTTGCGGGGCGCAGCGCATTAAAGCTGGTTGAAGGTGTTAACGCAGCAATCGGTTGGCGAGTGATGGTTTCGCTGTAAGAGAAACGTGCCACTAAGTTTTCGTTCACATCGAGTTTGAAGTCAACGCTAGGCAAAATGAAATCGTAGTTGCCTTCAACCGTGTCAAAAACAAAACCGTCGCCACGAACGAGTCGCAGCTCGGCATCGTTGATGAACTCAGTCGCTAAAATTGGCTGCTCAGCAGTTTGACCAACCACGTCGGTTTCTTCATAACGAACACCGACGTTAATCGCCAACGGCATGTTACCAATTGCTGTTTGGAAATCAGCCGATGCAAATAACGAAGTAGTCTCTTCTAAGACACGCTCAACCGCCTCGGTGGGCTCGGTGAAGAACCCTTGTGCTTGGGCAGCAGCAACAGCGTCACGCGGGTCGTAGCGGAACAAACTCGGGAATAAACCTGGGCCACCGCCACTAAAATCACTAAAACGGCTACCCCGTGACTCGGCGATGATGTTGACCCCAGAGGCGTCAAAATCAGGCACGCCGTCGGTGACACCATCAATTAAGAAAAAAGTTTGCGTTTCTTCATTGCGGTAGGAGTAGTCTTGATAAGACGCACCAAACGTAACGCGTTGTAGAGCTGTTTCATTATCAAACAGGTATTCACCTAAAATTTTGAACTCGTCGACTTCGTTCAAGATTTGGCGACCACGTTGCTGACCAATGTCGGGCGTTAAATTTGCAGGATCAAAGGGGTCAAAACCAGCGGCTTCAACGAGCACATTTGGAATATCTCCGTCGCCAAAATCAGCTCCAACCAAATCAACATTTGGCGAATGGAAGTTAATCACTAGCTCCGCCGTTTCATTGCCAGGCTGCGATTCAGACTGAGAACTGTGGGCATCCACATTAAGGCGAAAGTTATCACTGACATTCCAATCAATATTGATACCAAACGAATCATTATCGGTGACTAAATCTTGTGCGAAGCCAAAGGCATCAACATCAATGTTATTGCCCGCGTCACGCAAGCTAACCACACCATTAGCATCTGAAACGCCTGAGCGTTGGCCATCAAAACCAAACCAAAACCCCGTTCCATTTCGCAAGGTCAACTCGTCGAAACGTGACAAATGGTAATCAATATCAATCTCAAGGTTATCAGTAGGTGCTAACTGTAATACAAACTGGCCATTTACGCGCTCGCGTTGAACATCGGCAGTTTCAAGAATGAAGTTACGTGCCAAGAATAAGGCGTTTCTGGGATTTGTATTGGCACCAAAATCAATCGCTGATTCAACTGCACCGTCAAAGGCACGTTGGGTTAAGTCTACCAATCCCGTTTCTAATCGACTGTCACGTTCTTGATAAGAGAGCGATGCCAGAAAACCAATTTTTTTGTCATTCCAGTGATCGCTCACCAAAAATGAGACGTCCGGCGTAAAATCAGAACCGGTTTCGTTGGTTGTGTCGTGTACCGCTTTGACATTCGCGACAAATTTAAAGTCGTCATAATCGAATGGCTTAGCCGTACGAATATTCACGGTAGATCCGATCCCACCCGTTGGTAAGTCAGCACGGCCCGTTTTAAAGACTTCAACCCCCGATACGCTGGAAGAGGCGAGCTCATTAAAGTTAAAGCTACGATCCAAAAAGCGTGAAAATAATGCGTTAGAGGTCGGCAGGGTTCGACCATTTAAGGTGACAAGATTAAAACGTGGGCCAAACCCTCGAACAGTGATTTGGTTGCCCTCATTGTTCTCGCGGTCGATCGAGACACCTGTAACGCGTTGCAATGATTCAGCCAAGTTGGCATCTGGGAACTTGCCAATGTCTTCTGCCGAAATCGCATCTACAACACCGGATGCGTTTCGTTTTATTTCCGAAGAACGTTCTAATGATGAACGAATACCCGTGACCACTAATTCTTCAAGCGGATCACTCGATGTCGTTTGTGCAGTTGCTTGCTGCGCAGATACGCCAAGCATCGCCGTTGCAACGGCGGTTAATGCAAATCGACCTGCACCTCGAAAATTAGAATTGGGCATGTTTGCCTTCTTCATTTTTCCTCTCCTAATATTTATTCGGTTCGTTTGTTAGAAATTTTCTGTTTGCTTTACCAAATAGTCGAAACGGAACCAGCGATATAACTTTGGACTATCAACTATCAAACTCAATGTTATATGTACTTTGAAAATAAAACAATATATTGTTAACAATTAACAGTTAAATATTTAAGAGGTAGATTCGATAGGCCTGTTGCGTAGACCAAACTTAAATCACTTGCACCGCCGATACGGAAATTTGACAGTAACCATATCTATTTGAAAATTAAAGAATTTCTTATTGTGAGAGAGACACAGCCTCAATCAAGACGGCTGCATATCAAAATAAAAGCCAACTGAAATTCCAGATCTGATTTTGCAAACTGATTCCAAAACTTCGTAATAAATTTTGAAAAAGCACAGAAATTAAAAATAAATAGCCGCTTAGATTTACCAGTTATTCCATAAAATCATGCCTTAACCGCTACAATCTCACCCTAACCCAAAACACTAAACTCATGGCTTTCAATAATAAAATAACTCTCACCAACCCGCTAACTTTGAAGGTGCACTCACTTCTTCTTGGCTTGATTTGCCTTTGCCTAGCGGCTTGTGATGATTCACCTGAGTCAGATCAACAAAGCAAACCGCCTGCTCGGTCTTTAGATAGAGAAATCATGCTTGCGGATTTTAATAACGGGCTTCTTCCTTCTTATATAAGTGCAAACAACGGCGATGTCTCCATCGTTGCGTTTGACCAGACGGCACGTAACGACAAGTCACCCGACGCATCAACACCAGACACGCAAACGACACAACAAGCCGAAAGATCCAAAGCCCTGAAAGTCAACTTGTTCTCGAAAGACAACTGGTCTGCGGCTTTAAATTTACAGCCTGACACACCGTGGGATTGGAGCCAGCATCGTGACTTCAACCTCGCTTTTGACGTCGCCAATTACGGCAGTGAATCAGTACAAGTTGATTTGGTCATTACCGACATAAATGGCGATGCCTACACGCGCGTCTTTGTCATACCCGTCGGCGATGCCACCACAGTGTACGCAAAAATGGATGGTCATGACCAAACTCACCCTGATGGCACTCCGATTAATGAGTTTAATTTCATTTCAGGGTTGCGCTCTAATCCACCAACGTGGCAATCGACAGATCGGCAGGTTTATTCGCTGTGGGGGAAAAAGTCTTTAGCCCTTGAGGGCATCACCGGCGTTAACTTTAATGTCTCAGGCAATTTGAGTGACCGAGAGTTCATTCTAGATAACCTTAGACTTCGCCCTAACCCACCGATGGACCCGAATTTTCTTGTTGATATTGTTGACGAATTCGGCCAATTCACACGGGCTAATTATTCAAGCAAAATATCAAGCTTAGAACAGCTCAAAACAATCGCCGACCAAGAGATGAGCGAACTCGCAGGAACGACTTGGCCTAATCGAAGCCGCTTCCACGGCTGGAAAGGCGGCCCCAAACAGACCGCCACCGGTTATTTTCGTACCGAAAAAGTGAATGGCAAATGGTGGTTAGTGGATCCTCAAGGCTATCTCTACTTTTCGACAGGCTTGGATATCATTCGCCTATCAAACTCGTCGACGATTACAGGTTACGACTTCGACGCGTCAACGATTCAGGCTCGTGATGTCAATGAGATTATCTCCGAAGACGATCAACCTCTAAATCGTGTCAACGAAGACGCTATTCCTAGCCGTACGTTAATTAATCAAACTCGTGCAAATATGTTTAGCTGGCTACCCAAATACGACGACCCGCTGGGCGATCATTTCGGTTATCGACGGTCGGTGCAATCTGGCCCCATGAAGCATGGCGAGACCTTTAGCTTTTACAGCGCAAACTTAGAACGGCGTTATGGAGAAACGTATCCTAAATCGTATATGGATACCTGGCGAGACGTTACTATCAAGCGCATGATCGACTGGGGTTTTACCTCGTTTGGCAATTGGGCTGAGCCTGAGTTTTACGCAAATACTCAAATCCCGTTTATCGCTTTTGCCGACATCAACGGTGACTTTGGCACCATTACCAGCGGCTTTGATTTTTGGCATCCATTGCCCGATCCTTTTGATCCTAAGTTTTATGATCGCGCGCTGGTCTCTGCTCAATTTGTGGCTGAACAAATCAACGCGAGCCCTTGGTGCATGGGTATATTTTACGATAATGAACAAAGCTTTGGCCGCCCAGAAACAGATAAACTCTACTTTGGTTTGGTATTAAATACACTCAAAGAAAATGCCGAGACGACGCCAGCTAAAGCCGCATTTACTAAAATTCTACAAGAAAAATATCGCAACATTGCCGATCTAAACTCTGCGTGGCAAACGAGCTTTGGTTCTTGGGATCAATTCGCAACCATGGCCGACGCTGGCTTTACGACACCCGAGCAACGGCAAGACTATTCCGACCTACTGTACGCTTTTGGCAAGCAATATTTTGGCTCTATTCGTCGGGCCACCAAAAAAGTTCTACCTAATCATTTGTACCTAGGTGCGCGTATGGCCGACTGGGGTCGACCTGATGAAATCGTGCGCGCCGCCGCTGAGGAATCAGACGCATTATCGTTTAACTTATACGAAGACGGTTACAAAGCCAGTCACTGGCAGATCTTAGACGAACTCGATAAGCCAACATTGATTGGCGAATTTGGATTTGGCGCCGATGACGCTGGCCACTTTCATCCAGGTATTGTGGTCGCCGCTGACCAAAAGGATCGTGCGCGCAAGTACAAAGCCTACATGCATTCAATTATCGATAGCCCACACTTTATAGGCGCACATATGTTTCAGTATATGGATGGGCCAATTACAGGGCGCGCGTACGATGGAGAAAATTATAATTTCGGCTTTGTATCAATTACCGACATTCCATATGCGCCTTTGGTTGAGGCTGCCAAAGAAGTACACGGCGAACTGTATACGAGACGGTTTGGCGCGCCTTCAGAAAAAAACCAATAAAAAAACCGCAGGGCGTTCCCCCGAACACCCTGCGGCTTCACCCCGAACAGCGATTAATCATTACGCAGTGGCTTGATACAGAAGAGGGAAATACTTCGACTCCATTTTCTCGCCCTTTGGCACACGAATATCGGTGCCACGCAGCATGATGTCTTCTGTATCACTTTTAGTACCGTCAGCAAATACATTCAATACCAAGGCACGACGGCTGCGTTCAGAAGTATTAGCATAAGAACCATGAATCATCAGAGGATGATGAAACGCGGCATGCCCCTTTTTCAGCTCTATTGGCACCGGTTTAACTTGTTTTTTTTGATCTTCGTTTAACTGCTCAAGCAAGGCATCCATCTCACCTCCCAGCTCAAGGCGCTTTAGTAAACCCCACCGATGACTACCAGGAATGTATTGCAAACAACCATTTTCCTGCGTCGCGTCGTCAAGGCCTATCCAACAAGTTAGGTGCTGCATCGGTACGGTACGAACCCAATACGAGTAATCTTGATGCCAAGCGACGACACCGCCATGTTTGGCCGGCTTACAAAACAGTTGGTCGTGCCAAAAACGAACTGAACGATCACCAAGCAGCTGACTGGCTGGTTTGACAAACGCCGGATGCCAAAGCACATCGTGAAAGCCCTCAGCAATACGCCAATGCCCTAGAGAGTGAAACAAAACGGTATTCGGGTCAGTGGATTGATTCGCGTGTATTTCGTAAAACAAATCGCGCTTAGGATGATCGGGTTCAGCAATTTCATTTAGTTCTTTGCGCAACAATTCAACTTGCTCGTCATCCAAAATTTTGATGTTGCTGACGTAACCATATTCGTGAAAATGGTCGATCTGTTCTGCACTTAACTTAAAGGGCAGAAAATCGCTCTCGTCTTGTGTCTTCGGAAAATGGTTGGCTACGGGCTCGTGCCAGTTTGCAAAGTCGTGTGAACTCATAGTAGGATTATGATACAAACTCAAATTGTATACAATATACAATTTTCAATATATGATGCCCAAGCGTTTCACAAGACCATCGAGCCAATAGCTCATACTCATCAATGACAACTCAGGCGGTAGGCCGTTCAAGGCAAGGCAAGTACTCGATTCTTACGTTGATCTTCATCAGCGTGGTAATCAATTACATGGATCGCGCGAATATCTCGGTGGCAGCAAGCGCTCTATCGTCTGAGCTAGAGCTGAGTAAAGTACAAATGGGTTATATCTTCTCAGCCTTTGCCTGGACCTATTCGTTCATGCAGATTCCAGGCGGCATACTTGTTGACTCGATCAAGACGCGAATTCTCTACCCGTTTATTTTGGTCGCTTGGTCTGTCGCCACGTTGATTCAAGGTTTGGTTAGTTCCTTGGCGGCGATCATCGGCTGCCGCATGGCCATTGGTTTGTTCGAGGCACCGTCGTATCCCGCTAACAATAAAATTGTGACCCACTGGTTCCCGCCGGAAGAGCGCGCGAGTGCAATTGCCGTTTATACCTCGGGGCAATTTATTGGTTTAGCGTTCTTATTGCCGGTGCTAACCCTCATCCAATCGGCCTTTGGCTGGCGAGGCCTCTTTATAATTTCAGGCTTGATCGGCATTGTATGGGCGGTGTTCTGGTACATATTGTATCGCGACCCACAAGATCTCGAACAAAGCACCTCACCTGAGAATAGCCAAAACAACTCACAGGCGAACAGCGTAGTCGAACAAGACGCTTTTGATTGGAGTAAGGTGTTATTGGCCTTTTCAAGCCGAAAACTCTGGGGCGTCTACATCAGTCAATTCTGCTTAGGCGGCACCTTTATTTTCTTCTTAACCTGGTTTCCAAGCTACCTTGAAGAAACCCGAGGTTTGAGCTTATCGAGCACGGGCTTAGTGGCGTCCATTCCCTTTATCGCCGCATTTTTTGGCGTACTGCTCTCTGGCTTCGCATCCGACGCTTTAGTTCGCCGGGGTTTTTCTAATGAGTTCGCACGAAAAGCGCCCGTTATCACAGGCTTGGCCTTATCAAGCTGTATTGTCGGTGCGAACTATGTCGACACCACCACTGGGGTCACGCTGTTTTTATCCATCGCCTTTTTTGGCAATGGCTTGGCGTCGATCAACTGGGTTTTTGTATCACTGCTGGCGCCTAAAAATATGGTCGGCGTCGTTGGCGGCTGCTTTAACTTTATTGGCGGCCTATCGGCAGTCATCGTCCCTATTGCCATAGGCTATCTCGCTAAAGACGGCGATTTTAAACCCGCCCTTGCACTCATTGCAGGCTTGGCAATGCTTGGCGTTTGTTCATATTTATTTTTAGTTGGCAAAATCGAAACTGTCGATCTTGGCGGTCGCCAACAAGTGAACAAACCATCTCAACCCTAATCAAATTATCATCTGGAATCGGAATTCTTAATTATGTTTTCATCTCGTTTTAAGCTTCTCGCACTCACACAATTTGCACTCGCGATGGTTGGATCAACCGTCTTGCCCGCCAATGCGGCGGAGCTGATTCGAACCATCGACGACTTTAATACATCTCAATTCAACAGTCGCATAAGTCTTGGGCGCGCAGATGCCCAAGTCATCGATAAGGGCCAGAGTAATCAAGCAATCCAAATCGACTTTAACAGCAAAGCCAACTACGACTCGCGCTTTACGTTCAAACCTCAAGATGTTTGGGATTGGAGCGAGGTGGGCGATTTTGCCTTGGCCTTAGACATTGAAAATACACAAGACACGTCGCTATTTATTTATATGCAAGTCGGCGACACCACCGGCCAAACCCACAATCGCAGTATTGTTCTGCCGCCGGAATCCAACCAAACGTATTATGTTGAACTCGCCGGCCCGGATCTAAACCGAGAAACGGGTTTGCGCGCCAACCCCAAAGACTGGAAAACCGACTACACACCTGCCATTTGGCGTTGGGGCGTTAAGAAACTCGAGCTCGATAAAATCAGTCATTTCACTATTAATATCAATACGCAGGTAAAGGATCGCCAAGTGGTAATCGATAACTTGCGCTTGATTGAGGCGGCTGAGTTTGATGACACCGTTCTCGTCGGTCTGGTCGATAAATTCGGCCAGGCAAGCAATGTCGATTTCCCAACTAAGATAGAGAGCGACGCTGAACTCAAAGCGTTGGCTGATCAGGAACTCGCGGAACTGGTCTCAAAACCTTGGAAAGATCGCTCTCAATACGGCGGTTGGAAACAAGGCCCCAAGCTAAAAGCCACTGGCTACTTTAGAACGGAGAAAGTAGATGACAAATGGTGGCTGGTTGACCCAGAGGGCTACCTCTTTTTCTCCAACGGCTTAGCCAATGTGCGCATGGCCAACACGACCACCATTACGGGTTATGATTTTGATCATTCCAAAATCAAAGAGCGCAGCGCCGACGACTTAACGCCAGAAGATTCAATCGCCGTAAATCGTGTGAGCGATGAAGCCCTCGCCACACGCAAGGTCGCCTCTGAACTGCGCGCTAATATGTTCACTGAACTGCCAGACTACGACAGCGCTATGGGCAAGCACTATGGCTATCGTCGATCTACGCACGTCGGCGCGCTTGAGCGTGGCGAAAGCTACTCCTTCTATCAAGCAAATTTAGAACGCCGTTATGGCATCACCGACAAAGCAAAATTGTTTGATAAATGGCGTGATGTCACAGTCGATCGCATGATGAGCTGGGGTTTCACCTCGTTTGGCAATTGGATTGATCCCATGTTCTATCAACTCAATCGCTACCCCTATTTCGCCAATGGTTGGATTATCGGCGACTTTAAAACGGTGAGCAGCGGCAATGATTATTGGAGCCCACTGCCTGATCCATTCGACCCACTGTTTGTTGAACGAGCGAATAAAACCATTGAGCAAATCGCCAAAGAAGTACAAAACAACCCATGGTGCATTGGTGTCTTTATCGACAATGAAAAAAGCTGGGGGCAAATGGGCAAGGTTGAAACGCAATACGGTGTTGTGATCGACGCTATTAAACGCGACGCGAAAGACAGCCCCACAAAAGCCGAGTTTGTGCGTCTTTTGAAAGACCAATACCAACGCATAGAGAACTTGAATCTCGCGTGGCAGATCAGCGTAAAAGACTGGGCCGAGTTTGAAAATGGTATTACATTGGATAACTTTCCAGACACATTGGTTGAAGACTTCTCAGTACTACTTGAGCATTACGCGAGTGAGTATTTTCGAGTTGTTGCCAAGAGCATTAAGGAGCAAATGCCAAATCATATGTACCTTGGAGCGCGCCTTGCTTCGTGGGGCATGACACCTGAGATTCGTGCAGCGCAGGCCAAGCATACCGAAGTCATGTCGTATAACTTTTATCGCGAAAGCATTCACCCAGATTCATTTGAGTTTTTAGCGGAAATCGACAAGCCGAGTATCATTGGTGAATTCCACATGGGTTCGGCCGACAGTGGGCTGTTTAACCCAGGTTTGATTATGGCCACCGATCAAACTGATCGTGCGCGGTTGTATACCCAATATGTTGACTCGGTATTAGCCAACCCCTATCTCGTAGGCGCGCATTGGTTTCAATATATTGATTCGCCGGTGACCGGTCGCTCGTACGATGGAGAAAATTACAATATTGGTTTTGTTAGCACGACCGACGTGCCTTACCCACCAATGATTGATGCCGCCAAGGCTGTTAACAAACGCATCTATACTGATCGTTATAAAAACAAATGAAGTCGCTGTTCTTTTTGGTCGCAGCGCTTGCTCTCTTTACAGAGCAAGCGCTGGGCGAAATCACTGTTAAAATTTTCGACGATCGCGCACGAAGTGTGATCGCAGAAAAGCCCAAGACCAAAGTCCTTGCCCAAGGCTTTGAATGGTTGGAAGGCCCACTCTGGTTGCCCGAACAAGACTGTTTGATTTTTTCTGATATTCCATCGCATCGAGTGATGCGTTACTGCGAGGCGAATGGCGTTGAAACCTATCTCGCCGAGAGCGGCCATTCAAACGGTTTGATTCTAAATGCCGAGGGAGAATTAGTACTTATGCAATCGCGCTCGCGCCAAGTGGCCAAAATGAGTGCGCCACTCGATGCTCCAAAAGCCGAGTACCAAATTCTAGTAAGCGAGTTTGAAGGCCAGCGCTTAAATAGCCCAAATGATGTCACGCGACACTCGAATGGCAGCCTATACTTTACTGACCCACCCTATGG
>CALAKU010000035.1 GCA_937922925.1 uncultured Arenicella sp.
CTTATTCAAGTTTGCCTGCACTTTATGGCATTGCCGATGTCTTTGTGCATCCAGCTCAAGCCGAGCCATGGGGCGTGTCGATTAATGAATCCCTAGCCAGTGGTACGCCGGTGATTGCCTCGTCTGGCGTTGGGTCCGCGCGCGATTTAATTAACGCGGGGTCCAATGGCGATGTTTTTGAAGCTGGCGATACCGAAAGCCTCGTCGTACTTTTAGACGCGTGGCGGCAACGACTCAGATCAAACATTAACGCACAAGAGATAACAGCACGCTGTCAGAACAGTTTGAGATCATGGAACTATGCAAAATCCATAGAGAATTTTTGCGAGGTATTAGATGTCAACTAAGCCGCCTGCTGATCTAAGCATTGTTATTGTTACATTTAATCGCAGCCAAGTATTGTGCGAAACCCTAACGTATCTTTATAGCTGTCAGGGCTTCGATGAATTCGATATAGAAATACTCATTGTCGATCAAACCGCCGAGCACGCTCAGAGCGCGCAAATGAAACTTGAAACCTGGGAGCAGAACAATCAGCTTCGCTGGATCAAGTTGGACGAACCACACTTAAGCCGCGCAATGAATATTGGTTTAGTCGAAGCCAGTTCTAATCTGATTTTGTATGTTGACGATGACATTATTCCTCAGCCGGATTTGTTGCTCCAGCATATTAATACTCACAGAGCTAAGCCTGACCTTAGCGTGGTGATTGGCCAAGTATTACAGCCGGGTCAATCTGCTGTTGATATTGATTATCAAACTAAGTTCGGCAAGCTCAAAAAAGATTTAGACTTTCCATTTAATTCCACAAGGGGCCGGTTCATAGAAAATGCCATCGCTTGCAATATGAGCCTCAAGCGCGAGGACGCTTTGGCGCAAG
This sequence comes from uncultured Arenicella sp., assembly GCA_937922925.1. Classification (GTDB taxonomy): domain Bacteria; phylum Pseudomonadota; class Gammaproteobacteria; order Arenicellales; family Arenicellaceae; genus Arenicella. The sequence goes on from CALAKU010000035.1 coordinate 881, forward strand.
GCGGTTTTGATGAGCAATTTATTCCTCCGGTGGCCGCACGGTTCGAAACTGAGTTTGCAAAAAGGTTGGTTGCCCGCCGACATCAAATCTGGTTTGAGCCTAAAGCGTCGATAAAACATTTGGCATCACCAGCTGGCGGCACGCGAGCACTCGGGAGCCATTTAAATTCTGCGCAAGGGTTTTATGGCTTTGGAGATTATTACTACGCCCTACGACATGGCCAAGGCGTTGATCTGTTTCTCTATTGTTTAAAGCGGTTTTTCAGGGAAGTTAGAACTCGCTATCACCAACGCCATCCTTGGGCTATTCCGGTGAAATGGCTGGGCGAGTTGCGGGCCTTTCGACAGGCAAAGAAGGCCGTGCAACAACCTGCAAAATTACTTAGCCAAAGGTCTAAGCAGTCTTAAAAAAATAGGCTCTCAATAGTTTCAACCATGCTTTTACGTTCGCTGGGCTTAGCCTTACCGCGCGTTGAAAATAAGCCTTGGCCGCGGCATCTTTACGTTGATGCAGTAGCGAGCCAACAAAGTAAGCATAGTCTGCTTCGGCTTGTTTGTGCTTGATTGTTGGAACCGGATTAGACGAAAGCCATTGCGCGAACTGCTCCAAAATGTCTTGATCGTCTTGGTCTTGAAGCCTTGCTTGGTGGCACTTGAATATCCATTTGCGTACGGCCTCTTGTTGGTGGCGCTTTACCGTGCTAATGGCAGTAGGCCTTAGTACGGCCTGATATTCGAGGCTTGAAGTGGTGATGTGCTCGCCAATTTGAGCAAGGCGCAACCACAAATCCATGTCTTGAGCGACTTTAAATTGGGCACGATAGCCGCCAACCTTTTCATAAGCGTCTTTTCGGAAAAAGCTAACACCGTGATGCGAAGGCCCGCGTAACTCTTCAAGTGTGTTTGGATGCAGCCCTTGATTGGCCGTCTTAGAATTGTCATTTACCGTAAATAGCTCTTCCGATTCGGCGCTTAGAAATCGACTGCCTGAAGAACACAAAACGGCTGTGGGGTTGCTGTCCATCGCTGTTATTTGCCGAGCAAACCGAGTGGGCTCAGAGATATCGCCAATGTCTTGTCTGGCGATGTACTCTCCTCTGGCAACATTGCAACCATTTATCAAAGCTTGGGTAATGCCGGCGTTTTCTTGATGAATTAGGCGAATCAAATCGTGTTGTTGGGCAAGCTCTTCGAGAATATTCGTGGCTTCGCCATCTGACCCATCATTTACGATGATCACTTCTAACAATTCGCTCGGCTGGGCGATTACCGAATTGACACTGGCGGCAATACGATCCGCTTCATTGAACACTGGGATGACAACGCTGATCTTCATTTTACTTAACTCATCGCACATCAGGATCGATTGCAGAATCGACAATACGGCTGACAAGGGCGAGCTTCAACTTAAGCGCCCTGAGCTGGTTTGTTAGACAGTGGTTTCGCAAAGCTTACAATCATATGGTCTTTAGCCGATGCTAGATTGGGGTAGGTGGTACGCTTTAGGCGATTACTAAACAAAGCGGCGACGGTGTTTTTAAATAAAAAGTAAGCGTAAAATTTCGTGCTTTGTTTAAGGTGATGGCGGTGGCTGTTCGCGTTGTAGTGGCACAGTGTCTTAATGTCTTTTACCTCAAGCGAGAGTTGCTTTGCTAAAGCTTCACATGAGGCCGGGTTAAAAAACACTACGTGCTCTGGTATGTCGCAGTACCAATATCCGCCTTTAGCGATTTTGAAAGTGACGGCATCTGTATTACCGGTCATCACAATTAGCCGCCCGGTAGGGCGCAGCAACTCGCTTAAGGCGCGCAGTTCTTTTGCTGGCTCTAAGAGATGTTCGACTACGTCGACGGTTACGATTACATCAAAGAAGTGTTGATAATTTGGGTAGTCAGCCTTGCTGAGCATGGTCAGCCCATTTTTCTCAGCTAGGGCGGACGCTGCATTAGAAGGTTCTACTCCGTATTTAGACCAATGCGAACCCCATGATTTTAGTAATTCACCATTAGAGCAACCGAAATCTAGCACTTTGCTAGAGCCGGTATCGCGGCGACTGTTAGCCGCAATGGCTTCAAGTAAGTCAAAATGGCGTAGCTGAGGATCTTGATTCATGCCCCATTCGCCATCAGTCGAGGTTTGGTATAAAGCCGCTAATGCGTCAGCGCTTGGTAGCGGCGATTTTTGTACTGCCTCGCAATTTTCGCAACGATACGTTTGGTATCGATTGCCGGGGTATAAAGCGAATTCATCTAGACCTAAAGGTGGGCGCGAATGACGGTTTGAACTTCCCCATTGGCGTAAATGCCGAGCGCCGCAAACAATGCATTCTGACGGTGTTTCTATAGGCACGACGGTCAAAACGCTAGGCTCCTTGGCTTATTAAGAATCAAATGGCAGCGGTCGACCCTGCCAATCTGATGAATGATGGTGAGACTTATCAAGGCCGTAGCCATGAACGCCCGGGCTAATAGGTGGCCAATAGCTTGGGCGGCGGTTCAAAAAAGAGGCCCATAGGCTGAAGGTTGACAGGCTGGTGCCAATAATGGCGTCGCTGTTGGCTAGCATGAGTAAATCATGGATAGCCGGCGCTCGAGGCATGATAAACACATTCTCAGTGTTGTTGAGTTCCACTAGCTCGCTTTCTTGAGCATCGCTAAACACCAGTACTGGCAAACCTGTATCGATTGACTCTCGTACATGATGGATCGCATCTCGATACCAGCTTAAAGGAATGGTCTGGTTTATCAGGCTGAAATCACCGCGCCGAATATGTACGCCAATATAGTTTGGATAGCGCGAGTTATTCTCTGTGTACTTGCCTATTACCTTTGGGTTTGTAATTCTAAACAGCTCTTCTGTGATGCGCTTTTCATGCCCGAGCAGCGGCGGAAAATAGATCATGTGATCGGCGCTATTATGGACTCGAATCAAGTCTCCTTGTTTGGCGTTAACTCTGTCTAAATGCAGTTCATCAATAGGGCGCTTTAAGGTGCTTAGATAAAATTTTTTGGCGCCATCAATATAGCCGTCATTGGTGAAATCAGATAAGTAATAGCGTTTGTATTTTTCTCGGCGTAGCCAAGGGCCAATACGCACCAACTTAGTCCAACTAGGGGCGATAAGCGATGCGCCAAGCTGGTCGGCGATGAGTAGCGATCTCGCCCAGACAAACAGCATATAGGCTAATCCGGCTTTGCCAACATCGGGGTATACGTACAAAATGAGTCTTCAGCTGAAGTGAATTTGCTTTAGCGAGTATAATTGGCTTTGCAGAATTTCTAAAACGCTTTGCCAATTTTGTTAAAACTCAGGCCTCATGTATTGCGCATTCGACGATTTCTACTTAAGAAATTGATCCCAGAATTTGTGTGGCCTAGGCAAGTTGAGATCGATGGTGTTGAGTTCGCGGTCGCGAATACGCCTTATTCTTTTTCGGTAAAACGCTTACTATCCAAGCACAGCAAAAACTATGAAGCCGCTGAACGGGGCTTTTTACGAGAATTAAAGCCCACTGATCACGTGATCGAGTATGGTTCTTCCATTGGTATTCTAACGGCATTGATATGCGAACGCGCCTATGCAGGTCGTGTAATCAGTGTCGAGGCGTCCAAGGATCTATTGGAGTATTCGAAAACTTGGTTGTCTCGCTATAAGAACCTCGAATTAGTCTACGCCGCCGCCTTCCCCTTGTTTGACCCGATTGCGACCAAAATCTCGTTTGATGATAGTAGCGGTTCTCTCGGTGGCTTAGTCGATTTCGACTTTAATGGCAATGAAGTGAACGGCAAAGAAGTGAAGGACAATGAAGCTAGCAACAGCAAATCAAGTTGTGCATCCAACAAAAAAGACTCACCACTTAACTCGTTTTTTATTGCAAATGCATTAGAGCGCGGCGGCTTTATCCCAACTGTTCTAATCATGGATATCGAAGGCACGGAGCGCTGCTTGCTTGATCATCCTGCGAATTTTCCTAGCAGTTTAGATCGGTTAATCATAGAGCTGCATCCTTATCTTTACGGCGATGCTGTGACTCAATCTTTGATCACTGAGATATGCGCTCAAGGCTTTACCTTGAAAGAGCGCCGCCACGATGTGTATTTCTTTGAACGGCTTGCTTGACTGCGCGAGACGAAAAGCAATTATTGTTTACGACGGCCATTTTGATTAACGATGTTTACCGGTCCTCGCTTACGTTGTTGTAAGTGATCGTTGTCTAGATCAATCACACTAAAAGACGCAAGAAAATCGCTGATCATCCATTCTCGCCGTTTTGGGCTTTGTGCTCCGATTTGTATGGAATAGCGGGCTGGGTTTAATGTATTTCCGGCAATCGTGAAACGTGATTCAAAGCGGCCCTCTTTTAATGGAGTGGCTTGGTCTTGATCAAATAAGGTTGCAATTCGAAAGCCATCACAAAATAGAGCAACAAAAATTTCAGCATCCTTAAAGTCATCGCCGCTGTCGCCCGTTAGGGTTATTGAAATAGGCTCGCTGGGCGAGAAGGCGTGTTTGCTGTCTAGGCTATGGTCATTCACCTTGAGTGATTCAAATTCAATGAACTGTTTTAAGCCGCCGCGAAAGTCACTGGTTTTTATGGATTGTGTTTCGCGCGTGCCACTCATATAACGCGATGTGGTTTCTTCTATGGAACCTTCGTATTCGAGCTGGCCTTGATTTAACAAAATGCCGCGAGTGCAAAGGCTTTGGATTACATTCATGTTGTGGCTTACAAACAAAACCGTCCGTCCGTGATCTGCTACGTCTTCCATTTTACCAATGCACTTCTTTTGAAATTCAACGTCGCCGACCGCCAGCACTTCATCGACAATGAGAATCTCTGGCTCAAGGTGTGCCGCCACTGAAAAAGCCAGTCGTACCGTCATGCCAGAAGAGTAACGTTTCACCGGCGTATCAATAAAACGGGCCATTTCAGAAAAGTCGACAATTTGCTCAAACTTGGATGCGATCTCTGAGCGAGTCATGCCTAAAATTGCTCCGTTTAAAAAGATGTTTTCGCGGCCAGTTAACTCAGGGTGAAATCCAGTGCCCACTTCCAGTAAGCTGCCTATCCGCCCTTTAATTTTGATTGACCCTGATGAAGGCGAGGTAATGCGCGACAAAATCTTTAGGAGAGTGCTTTTGCCTGCGCCATTGCGACCAATAATGCCTAAGATTTCGCCACGATGCACATCAAAATTTATGTTATCCAAAGCCATGAGTTCAACGCTTTCGTTGATGACTTCTTTGGTTTTATTCTGCGCTACTTGCTTACGATCGTGACGCTTTTCAAACCACTGGTTTATATCTTCGCGCAATGAACCAAATCCAAAAGCGCCCAAACGGTAATGCTTGCTCAGGCCTCTAACTTGAATAACGGTTTCTACGTGTTTTGAATTCAATGCCATGATGCTAGACGGTATCGGCAAAGTGTCGGGATACGCGATTAAAGTTGACCAAACTAATAACAAACAAGATCAAGATAACGATGGTGCTGGTGAGTAACATTTTTACGTCGACCAAGCCTACCCCAAGAAAGGCATAACGAAATGTCTCAATAATGGGGGCAACCGGATTGAGCGATACCCAAAATTGCCAGTCGGTGGGAACCGAAGATAATGGGTAGACTACCGGGCTGGCGTACATCCAGAGTTGTACGCCAAAGCCAACCAAAATGGCCAAATCTCGGTAGCGAGTGGTCAATGCTGTGATTAACATGCCGACACTCAGCGCAAAGATTGCCAGCAATAGTAAAAGAGCAGGGGTTGCTAGGATCAGCCAGTTTGGCTGGATGGCCTCGCTCGACATCGAATAGTAAACGACAAAGCAAACCAAAAATAAAAGTTGGATTGCGAATGCAATCAGTTTAGATAGAGCTACCGAAATTGGCGCTACCAGTCTCGGGAAATAGACCTTACTGAATAACTGAATATTGCTCAGAAAGGTTGTTGAGGTTTCGCTTAACACGCTGGCGAAGTAGGTCCAAATCACGGTGCCAGCGAGGTAAAAAATAAAGGGTGGAACGCCGTCGGTTGGTATCTTGGCGATTTTGCCGAAGACCAAGGTGAAAACAACGGTCATCAATAAGGGTTGCAATAGATGCCAAGCAGGCCCAAGTACGGTTTGCTTGTAGTAGGCAATAAAATCTCGTCTGACGAACAATTGCACCAAATCTCGGTACTGCCAAACTTCTTTTAAGCCCAATTCAAACCAAGCTCCTTTGGGTTGAATAATCAAATCCCAGTCATCGTCTTTTTGGAGCTTTGTTTTCATTTTTGACGGGGTACAATAGTTGAGGAATATGTTTGTATAGCTCGTGCCGAGCTAAATTGGCGGCGCTTATTAGCTGTCTACGTTGCGTTTGAACTCATTTGGTTTTGTGCATATGAGGTCTTGGTCGCCGTTTGGCAATAATATTGCATGGTAGTGTGATCATATGCAAAAGGCCAGCCTCAGAAGATTGGCTTCACTAGTATATAAACGCCAATGGACGTAAAAAATTTTACTGCGATAGTAAGGCGTATTAAAGCCACTGGCGTCAACAACTCAATGTAAGATTCTAAGATGTTAAAACTAAGATGTTAAAACTAAGATGTTAAAACTGGGCCCCACTCAAATGAATCAATTCAGTTTGCCATTGTGCTGATTGTTTTTCTTTTGATCTTGGCATTGGCAAGCGTGTTGAGCCTGCTGAGGTGGCGTTTGACCATTGTGTTTGTTTTACTTATTGGTTTTAGCCAAGATGTGTTTCGTAAATTAATTGATGGCGAACCTCGAATCTTAGTAGTAACAGTGGGCGTGGTGTTTGGTGCCGGTTTGCTTTCGCTGCTTATGCAAAGAGGGATTGGGGTATTAACACAGCCGTATCTGTCATGGTCTAAAAGTTTGTATCGGCCATTAGTGGCTTTTTACTGCGTGGTGTTTGCGCAATTTATTCATTCACTATTGCGCTTTGGCAATCCTTTGCCAAGTACTATTGGTCTGATTTCATATCTAGCACCTTTGGTCGGCGTGTCAATCGCCTATTATTCAGTTCAGTCGATAGACGAAGCGCGACGAACCATGTGGATTTACTTTGGTTGCGCGATGTTTGTGGTGGTCTCTTTGTATCTCTCTTTTCAAGGAGTTGATTGGGTTATTTTTAACGAGGTTGGCGCGGGTCTATTGATCTATGATTTTGGCACTATCCTAAAATCCCATGCCGGTATTATGCGCACGGGCGAGATGGCCGCTTGGCATGTGGCGACGGCAGCCAGTTTTTTGGTTATCCTGTCGTTTTCGTCACGCAGTCGTATTTCCTATACCCTGCTCGCGATAACTTTAATCGTAATTGTGTTGGCTATCTTTCCGACTGGACGTCGCAAGATGTTTATGATGTTTAGTCTGTTTCTCGTTTTTTATGCCTTGGCCGCGGCTTACTTTCGAGATCACTTAGCCGGTCGCTTTGCGGTCGCCGCGATGGCTGTTGCCATCGTCGTATGGTTTGGTGTTGAGCTTATTTTCCCTGAAACCAATAACGAAGCATTTAATAATTATGTATCCAGAGGTACTTCGGTTTACGCTGATGCATTAGAGCGCTTTATTAACTTAGGGCTAGAGCCGGTTAGATGGGCGTACAATCGAGTAGGTTGGTTTGGCGGTGGTGTTGGTATCGCAACTCAAGGCGCAGGCTACTATTCAGACGTTAATATCGCGGGCGGCGCTGGCGAGGGCGGCTTGGGTAAAATTATGGTCGAACTCGGCTTGCCGGGATTGCTAGTCACCTTTTGGTTGGCTTTAAGCACGGCCCGCTATATCGTCAAAATTATATTATTAACCGCGCTGCCGGGAATGGATAGCCGTTTACTCGTCGTTACCTTAGGCTGCGTGATTTTCTTGATGGTCAATGTACTTACCTTTAGCGTGGCGACACAATTGTACGGTGATTTGTTCGTGCTCTTATTGCTAGGCTCACTCGTCGGGCTAGTACTTGCTGTGCCAAGACTGATTGCAAACCTTGTGCCTGAGCAACAGCTTCAAGCCAGCTTGCTTGCACGTGCTTGAGCATTAAAGATGAACGTACTAGGTCTGAATGCGTTTCATGGCGACTCCGCGGCTTGTCTTTTCGTTGATGGTCAGTTGGTTTCAGCGGCCGAAGAGGAGCGTTTTCGTAGAATCAAACATTGGGCGGGTTTCCCTGCTCAAGCCATTGAGTTTTGTTTGAACGAAAATCGATTAACGCTGGCCGACATAGATGTCGTGGCCATCAACTCGGATTCGTCTGCAGCACGGTTTAGAAAAATGGCGTTCGCGCTCTCAGGGCAAGCGTCACTGAAGTTGATTAAAGAAAAAGTGCTGGTGCGACAAAAACGCATGAGCCTGGCCGAGCATTTTGAACACGCTTTTGGCGAGGTTCCTGGCCACGCTGTCTACGAACACGTTGAACATCATCTTGCGCATTTAGCCTCCGCGTATTTAGTTTCACCGTTTGAACAAGCTAGTGTTATTTCTATTGATGGCTTTGGTGATTTTGCGAGTGCAGCCACTGGCTTTGGTAATGGCGCTGAGCTGAGTTTGGATCAACGCGTCTTTTTCCCACATTCAATGGGGGTGTTCTATCAGGCGTTGACTCAGTATTTAGGGTTCCCACATTACGGGGATGAATACAAAGTGATGGGTTTGGCCCCTTATGGCCAGCCGCACTTTAAAGAACAAATGGACGCTATTGTGCGCGAAACGGATGGCGGGCAGTTCAAATTGAACTTGGAATTCTTTCAACATCATAAGAATGCAATTGGTTATGAGTGGGAGGATAACGAGCCTAAAGTGAGCCGACTTTACAGCGATACGCTGCTTGATTTACTTGGGCCACCGAGAACCAAAGAGCAGCCTCTGCAACAAGTTCACAAAGATCTGGCTCGATCCATTCAAGACAAATATGAGCGTGTATTTTTCCATATGTTATGGGCGATGCATCAACGCGATCAAACTGATTCAGTGTGCGTGGCTGGTGGTTGCGGGATGAATTCGGTGGCTAATGGCAAAATTCATTTACAAACACCGTTTGCCAACGTTTATGTGCAAAGTGCGGCGGGCGATGCAGGTGGCGCTATCGGGGCAGCCACCATTGCGTGCCAAAGACACGGTGAATCAAAACGACACTCAATGAGTCATGCTTATCTGGGGCCGCAATTTTCCGATCAACACTGCAAGCAGCTTATCGCAGAGAACAGGGATGCTCTTGATGCATCAAACTGTGAGGTCGCGTTTGATCTATCACTCGCTAAGTTAACCGATCGGGTTTCAGACCTAATCATTCAAGGTAAGGTCATCGGTTGGTTCCAAGGCGCCATGGAGTGGGGGCCAAGAGCCTTAGGCAATCGATCGATTCTCGGAGACCCTCGTCGCAGCGACATGAAAGATATTTTGAATTTAAAAATCAAACGCCGCGAATCATTTAGGCCGTTTGCTCCGTCTGTGCTGCGACGCGAAGTGAGTAGTTGGTTCGAATCCGATGCCGACGTACCATTTATGATGAAGGTCTTTCAAATTAAAGAATCAAAGCGCGATCTGATACCGGCGGTCACACACGTAGACGGGTCTGGTCGTTTGCAAACTGTCACCAAAGAGAGCAACGCCGGATATCATGCACTAATCGAAAAGTTCTTTGCTAAAACCCAAGTACCCATGCTACTCAATACCTCGTTCAACGAAAATGAACCAGTAGTGTGTCATCCGCAAGAAGCCTTAGATTGTTTTTTGCGCACGAATATGGATGTGCTCGCATTGGGTTCCCACCTTATTTATCGCCGCTCATAACCATGCAACTGGCGTATCAAGTAGCATTGATTTTTCTGTTCAGCACTGTTTGTTGCTTTCTTTTGATGGCTTGCGCGCCAAGCCTCAAGCTGATGGCCGAGCCTGGCGCACACCGCCAACATAAAAATGCCACGCCAATGGTCGGCGGAATAGCCATCACGCTGTCACTCTGCGTGGGCATTTTGTGGCAAGCGCCAGAATCAAGACTATTGTTACCTAGCTTGCTGTTTATCGCTTGTGTTGGTGTGGTCGATGATCGATTTAATCTGCCCTCATGGCTGCGATTTATCGCTCAAGCAATAGCAGCGTATAGCCTAATAAAAATCGCGGGTATAGAGCTTAAGTCCTTGGGGTTTTTAGTCTCACCAAATCAAGAAGTATTATTGAATCAATGGTCGACGCCTCTCACAATCTTTGCGATGGTAGGGGTGATCAATGCGATTAATATGTCTGACGGTATGGATGGTCTGGCCGGCTCGATGGTTGCCCTTGTTCTTGTTTGTCTATTACTACTCAACAGCCGCTCGGCGAATTTGATCTACATCTCCTTAGCCGCCGTAGCTGGTTTTTTGATTTTTAATATGCGTATCCTACGAACTCAAGCCCGAGTGTTTTTGGGGGATGCCGGTTCGACTATGTTAGGTTTGCTGCTTGCTGCGTTGTTGGTCGAACTGTCACAACAACCACAAGGTATTGCGCCGGTCACGGCACTTTGGTTACTGGCTTTGCCCTTAATTGATGCGGTAGCGGTGTTGATTGCCCGGCCACTTCACGGGCGCAGCCCGTTCTCCGCAGACAATAGTCATTACCATCATAAGCTGCTTAGTCTGGCTTATTCAGTAAGCGCCACTTTAACAATCGCCTTGTCAGTGCAAATCGTGTTTATCGTGATCGGCATCGCTATGCACTATGGCGAGGTTGATCAACACTTGCAGCTTGCGCTTTTTCTCTTATGTTTTGTTGTCTATCTAATCCATCTCTATCTGTGGATGAGGCCTTCAAAAAGACGTTGATTGCTTAGCAGTATGGCCTTATCTGAACGACAAGGCCCATCTAGTCAGGCCTTATCCTTTTGCTTGATTTGATGCCGTGCTCTATAAACCACTTAGCCGTTGTTCGATGGTATCGACTGGCTCTGAGAAAAACTGAGCAACCCCAGCTGGGTCAATAGCGTAAGCAACGCCGGTTGATATCCCGAGTATTGCCACAGCACCGACCGTACCACCAGCAACCCATTTGCCTACGGTTTTTGCGCGTTGGAGCTTCGATGTTTGTTTCCATCCGGGCGAGATTTTATAACTGTCTTGTACCGCCTTAGCGAATTGCGTTTCGTCCATTTCGTTAAACACTCTCATTTGGCCGCGCTGCAAATTAACCCTTGGTGTTTTACCGGTAGCCATATTAAATGGAAAGCCGGTCAGGTCATATAAGTCGTTTGATCGAAACGCTTTATGTTGGGCTGAGTAATCAGAGACAATCTTACCCATTTTTTTACTGTAATCAGCACCGCCATCATTCGAGTCCAATACTCGTTGCATGCGTCGAGCAAGCGTGAAGCGTTCGGCCGCGTTGGCGCCCTTAACGGGTCTAAAGGCATCAAAGTCAAAGAACATTACCTTGTAGCCAGTCTTTGAGAGGGAATCTGGCACGATATCAAAGTTTTCCAGTTTGTTATCTGTCCACACAATTCCACGTTTATTGAGGTCGCGAATAGCAATATTGATGGTCAGTTCTTCTTTGCTCGTCAGGTTGCGAACACCTCGTTCATTGAGTCGCTCGGCCGCATTAGAGGCCATCTTTTTACTGCCATCAGGGTTGGTTAGCCAGGTTTTTTTAACCGGGTCAAAGATCGGTTTAGATATGTTTTGCTCAACTGATACAGCAAACATCTCGCCACTTTCATCGCGAATGACTTTGAGTTCACTTTGTTTGGCTACATCAAAAATATCGCTGTTTGCGCTGGTGTCTTTTAGATCATTTAAAATCTTCCGACCAATGGCTTGATCTAAAATTTGCTCGCGGCCATCAAAGCCATTGCTCATTTGGCGTAAAGGCACGATCTTAACTACTTTAGAGTTATCGCCGGCGACTTTATAAACCGTGGATACTCCACCTTGGCCCAACCGTTTACCGATTTTTAAATTGCCAATTTGAGTGCCGGGCTTAACTAATTTTCTGCCAGACTCTTGACTGAATTCGAAGGCTTTACTACTGAGTTGATGTTCAAACTTATTGAA
>CALAKU010000036.1 GCA_937922925.1 uncultured Arenicella sp.
CAAGCCAAGCTGTGGCAACTCAAGTCGATGGTTCTAAAAGCAAAAAATCAGTTTCAATCGTCTTTGAGTTGTTTAAAGCAAGCGCTCGAGTTTGACAAGAATGATCCTGAAATACATAACAACATAGCCAATTTGTATCAAACCAATGGGCAGCCATCGCTGGCTTTAGATCATTATAAAAAAGCAATTAGTTTACGCCCAGACTACGTGGAGGCTATCCGAAATTTAGCGTTGTGTTATTCCGGGCAAGGGAATTCGACGGAAGCACTTGCGTTGTTGAACGAAGTTGAACAAAAAACGTCACTCGACTTTTCGGCTAGGTTAAAGCTCGCAAATTTACAACGAGAACTAGGGCAATTTGAAAAAGCTGAGACCAATTATCAGGTTTTGCTAGGCGAGCATAGTCAAAATTCAGACGTCTGGTATCACAAAGGAATGAGTGATCAATTGCAGGGTGATTTCGAAGCAGCTGAAAAGTCGTTTGCTCGCGCCTGTAAGCTTAACCCAAGTCATATGGCGTCATCGATAAAGCTCGCTATGACAGAAGCCCATGCGGGTAAGATGTCTGCTGCGATAGAACGGCTAGAGAGTTGTGTAAAGGCGAATCCTTTGGATATTACTGCCCACAACGCACTCAATAGCTTACTCTGGGAAAGCGGCCAACAACACCTGGTGGGTAGAGCTTTTGAGAGCGCTTTACGAACTAATCCAGATGATTACCAGCTCAACCAAGCGTTTATCAAACACCTTATCAAGACTGATGAGAGTGACCGAGCCGCAGCCCAGATATCCAAAGCCATTGACATGTTTTCCGAGTCTTCTGAGTTGCTTTGGCTTAGAGCAAAGTTGTTTGCTCATCGCTCCGAAAATAAACTCGCTATTAGAGATTTTGAGGCCAGCCTATTAGCTTCTTATCAGCCCGACAAGGCCACTGACTTAATCCAAATTATGCTCATTGAGCAACAATTCAATGAAGCGCAAAAGATAATTGACCAGAGTTTCAAGTACGGAGAAAAATCGCAGTTACTTTGGGCATTGCAATCAGTTTTATGGCGTCAACAGGCGGACGATCGGTATGAGTGGTTATGTCAGTACAATGCCTTGGTGCAAGACTTTATATTGAGTACGCCGGATGGATTTGATTCTCTTGACGAATTTCTATCTGCACTTGAAGTCGAGCTTCTCAGTTTGCATCATTCAGTCAATTCACCACTAGAACAAACATTAAGAAATGGTTCGCAAACTGCCCCTAAAGTATTCGAAAATCAAATCCGCGAGATTGTATTGTTAAAAGAAGAATGTGCTGAGATAGTCAGAGAATATCTAAGTTCATTGAAGCACGACGCTAACCATCCTTTTTTAAGTCGTATTCGAGCCAGTTTTAGATTTTCAGGTTCTTGGTCTGTTCGTTTATTTAATGATGGTTATCATGTAAACCATGTTCATCCTCAGGGTTGGATTAGCTCTTCGTCTTATATCGCATTGCCAAAGTTTGATACCACAACCAACGAAGGCTGCATTCAATTTGGGCAGAGTTCTTTGTTGCTTGAAGACGAATCTATTGAAAAATTAATTCGGCCACAGGAAGGGATGGTCGTTTTATTTCCCTCATATATTTGGCATGGTACGGTTCCTTTTTCTGCCACAAGCGAGAAGTATCGACTAACCGCTCCTTTCGACGTTGTGCCTTCGCTGTGATACTTGCCAATCATGAATTTTAAGTTGGATTCCAAAGATGTCTGGTCGATGTATTGGTCGACTGGTGAACAACATAGCTGTGTCGCCGCACAGAGTCAGGATGACCTTGCGGCAATCAACCAATACTGGTTCGATGCAGTTGTTCAGTTGCCTATCAATGCACGAGTGCTGGATTTGGCTTGTGGTAATGGTGCTGTGAGTTTGACTCTTGCGGCGAAAAGAGCCGATCTGGTCATTGATGCGGTAGATAAATCTGAACTCGCGCCAAATCTTAAAAGCGTCAAAGCGAATGACAATATACGTTTCTATGAGTCAACGGATATTTTGGCTCTCCCTGAGCACCTAAAAGGCTACGATCTAATTTGTAGCCAATTTGGCGTTGAATACGCGGGTCTAAAAAAATTAGTGCCTGTGCTTAAAGATCGGATAAGGGAAACCGGGAGCCTCCGCTTTCTAATTCATCATCATTCTAGTGACCTAGTGAGTGGGTCGCGCTTAAAGCTCCAAGAGTACCAAGCGCTTGAATCAATCAACCTGTTTGTGTTGGTAAACGACGTTGTTTCCACGATGATCGATGAAGGCCAAGCTCATCGCTCTGCAAGACAAAAATTGGAATACGCTGGCCAGGCATTTGTAGAAAAACAAATCGGTACTAAGCCAATTGCCGGAAAGATATTTGATGCTATCGCGGAAATTTTGGCTTTGCCAAGAGAGCAAAACGCAAGGGCAAGAGCACTCGCAGATAATATTTCTATTCGAGCCTACGCTGAACAGCAACGCCTGGGCCAAATGATTGATTCGGCTCAAACACCTGAGATGATGGATGAGTTTGTCAATCTTCTGGACAGCGCGGGGTTTGAGCATATTGATTTATCTCAATTCGCGCTAGGAGACAAGAGCGAACCGTATTTGTTGGCCTGGAGCCTACAAGCAAGCTAATTTTAAAGAACTGTATCCCGATATGACCAATAGTGTAGAAGACAAATTGCTGGCAGCTCAAAACTTAGTTGATTCGTCGAGAGTCGAAGATGCCATAGAGAAGTATCAAGAAGTACTCAGCCTCGCGCCAGAGCAGCTAGATGCCTTAATGGGCCTAGGCAATAGTTACTTGCAACTAGGCGACATAAAAAGTGCTTTTGAGCAATTTGAAAAGGGTAGGGACTTAAGGCCAGCAGCCGTAGATTTCGCTTACCAATATGCTCTGTGCTTGGTCAAAGGTGGCTATAAAAAAGAAGGCTTAGTTGAGCTGCAAAGAGCCACTGGCCTGTGCGGCGATAATCCTTTCTTTTGCACTGAGATTGCTCGGCTCTTAGTGCAGCTTGGTGAGGCTCGTGGTGCTTTGGGCTTGCTAGAGCGTTTGCAAGAGTTAACTCCAGACGATCAAATCATTATGGCTAAGGCACTTGGTTTGCAAAACCGGTGGGCAGAGTCGATCCAACTATTGCATCGTCTGCGAACCGAACTGCCGCAAGCCGCAATTTTGGCAAGTGAATTGTCTATGGCTGCGGCTCAGGCCAGAGATTACCGACTGGCTGTAGCGAATTTTGAGGAATACCTAACTTTGGTGAGTCCGAGCGCTTCGGATTATCTACGGTTTGCGGATCTGCTGTTATTTGCCAAACAATCGGCACGTGCCGAACAAGCACTAAAGCAAGTTAAGGATGCGAATGATGTATCAGACGACATAATTTCGCAATGGCATTTTCTTAGTGCCAAAGTGTTTAGGTTAAAAGGCGACTACGATAAAGCGATAGAGCATTGTGAAGCGTCTTTAAAAATCATGCCTGCAAACGCATACGCATGGGCTAGTTTAATAGAGCTCTGTGACGCTTCAAAGCTAGCCGATCATGTGTCTCAAATCGAAACATTAGACGGTAACGAGGCGTTTGCGCAGTTGCATCAACGAGCTCAGGCCAATTTTGCTATCGCGCAGGCTTATGATCGAGTCGCTGACTTTAAAAATTCAACTCAGGCGCTGGTTAAAGCGAATGATCTTGTTGCTGAGCGTTTGAGCCTTAAAGACCAGACTTATAAGCCAAGCGATTATGAGCAAAAAGCCGCGCAGATTATTCAGAAGTTCCCTCATCCTTTGTTTGAAAAACCTGGGGCAAGGACCAAAGCAGTAGAAGGAAACCCAATTTTTATTGTCGGCATGCCGAGGTCGGGTACCACTCTTATTGAAGCGATTTTGTCTCAACACAAGCTTGTGGTGACTGGCGGTGAACAGGAGGCGGTACCGATATTGATCGACGAATATTGGCGCCAACAGCAACAAGGTGCATTGCCGCGCCTGGACGAGTTAACGCAAGATCATTGGAACAATATGGCCGGTGCGTGCATCGGGCGATACACCTGCGCGGTCAACGGTATCTACACGGATAAACTGCCACATAACTTCGAGAACATCGGTTTTATTATTAAAATGTTTCCGCAGGCGCGCATTATCCAAGTCCACAGAGATCCACGTGATATTGCAATATCGGTTTACAAAAAGCCTTTTTCCGACAGCCACGCTTATGCTTGCAACATTGAGCATGCGTTGCATCAATGCGAACAAGCCGAAAAAATAATGAGCCATTGGAGTTTGATCAATTCCAACCAGATTATGGATGTAAATTATTCGGAGTTGGTGAAAAATCCCAAATACTACGCCGCGCAGATATTTGGATTCTGTGGTTTAGAGTGGGATGATGATTATTTAGAGATTGATCAAGCGAGCTATGAAAGTTTTACATTCAGTGAGTTACAAGTCCGCAAAAAGATTCATCAGCAATCAATTGGCGCTTGGAAAAATTATGCTTCTTTGTTCTAGAGTTGACCACTGTCAGAGCTGAAAACCGTTAACTTCGCTTATACCGAGTTGGTTTCTGAATCCCTGCATAGCGAGATTTTGGCGATTACTTAACCAGGTTGAGCGAAGCTCGAACGCGCTTTGAACGTGACTTTTCTCGTCTTCCGTTAAGTCTGGATGCCAGATTGAAAAAATAAGGACAATGCGGTCTTGGTCAGAGTCATTGATAGCGCTGTGCAAAAAATTGTCGTCGAAAATAATCAGATCTTGCGCTTTCCAGTCAGTCTGATCAGAGTGGACTACGAGTCGACAATTGTCGGGCACAATGATCGGAAGATGCACGGTTAAACTGTGGTTAGATTGGCCAAAGTGGGGCGGTATTTCTTGCTTTGCTCTAAGGACAGAAAAGAAAACTTCGTTTGCTTGATCTTGCAAGCCATAACACGGAGCCGACTCTAGGGCTAAAAACGTGTTAATAAAGTTGTTTTCGAGCTTCTGGTTTTTAACTCCATCTCTAAATAAATCGATGGCAGACCAATTGCTCGAATTACGCAGTTTGGGCATGTCCGTAAAGCTGTGTTGATTTCCTTGAAGGTAGGGACGTAAATCATCAAGGCCAGTTTCGAGTAAGTAATCGTTTAATTCGTTTCTTATTAATGGGGCTTTGGAGAGAAACGAGTCGGCCCACTTAAAATCGAGAACATCATAAAACGCTTTTTGTTTTAGCCTCGGAATGTGAAACAAACTTGGCGCATAGTGCGTATTTGGTTTTAGAGGCTGATCATGGGTCCTCATCCAAGTTGCTTCTAGAATGGTTTTCGCGTTGGGCTCACAAAAGTTGTCGCGGTGTTGTTGGCTCAAAAATTCACGCAAAAGCTGGTTCGCCTGTTTAGCGCGCTCGGCTGTCGGTCTTGCTCTACTGGCAGGCTGACTAAAAGAAAAAAGATCTGCTTGAATGTCCTGACACAAAGAATACAACGCGGCGGCGGCCTCATGCTCTCCACTTTTTTGCAGCCAAAAGCCGGCGTAAAGCAGGCCAATGGGATTGCCTTGCATTTGTGTGATACAGGCCAGATGGGATTGCCCCGCTCTCAACCAATCCCCAAGTTGCTCTTCAATAACCGATGCCTGATGGTGTTCTTGCGCTGAGAGTTTGTTATGGTCTACGTAGTCACGCAGAGCTTTGATCGCTGAGCTGTGGTCTTTCGATTCAGCGAACAATCTCGAAATATGTGGTGGCAGCATTATTATGGTTAGTCCAAATCAGGACGCTCGATGCTCGAATCTTCTCTTAACCAACCGGTGATCGAATAACGCATCGACTTAGCCATGGGGCTGATTTGACTAACGCTGTGTAAGGCGGGTACTTCGAAAATAGTGATGTTATTGAATAGTGGAAACCAGCTCTCACACACGCTACTACCAGATTGGTCAAAAAAGTTGAGCTGGCCTCCCCAGTTGACTGACCAATGCTTTGTGAGCGATACCACTACGGCATAACGACGTATGCTGCTCCCTGGAATTTCGCGGCCATCCCCCATATCATCATGGAGATTTAAAAAATGCCCGCGAGCAAAGGCAGTTGCTTGCGGGTCAAATTTCACCAATTTATTATTGCCTGTCAGCCGCCTGCAAAACCGCAAAAATGCCGCGCCATTAAAAAAGGTAGCGACCTCATGTAAAACGGATTTATCAGTGATGATGCCTTGTTGAATCGCATCAATAATCGGGTAAACCAAATAAATATATTGATACTGAGTTCCGCCTAGCTCATAAAGTTTGCGCATAATGGTTTGCATTTCTTGAGCTTGCATTTTCTCAAGATCAACGGCGCTATTGGTTATTGGGCGACCATCAGCATCGGAATGAACCAGCCCCCATGCGGTATTCTCGCTAAGAGTCTGCCTGAGTAATTCAGCCGAGTCCTCTGACAAGAAATTTGGGATTCTTACCCGGCCATGCCGACGAAGATACTCGGCGAATTCGCTTGCGTTGACATCCGGATTGATTGAAATAGCCATGGTGTTTTTAACTACGTTTAACTTGCCTGCGCTCAGTATATCGAATTGAAATACCGAGGCTAAAATAAATTAAAAAATACCGAAGGATTAGCCTTATGAATTCGTATCACAATCAACCTTATCCAAACAGAGACTAAATAATGCAAAATAAATTATTCACGAACATTGCTCTCATTTGTGTATTTTCGCTAGGCTCGTTGTCGACGTTCGCCCAAGCAGAAAATGATGAATCTTCAACTCCACTTCCGCGCCACAAAGCTGGGAAGCATCTTATGAAACAAATGCAGAAGATGGATGCCAATGAAGATAGTCAAGTCGATTTAGCTGAATACTTAGCGCATGCCGAAGCTCGATTTCGTCGTTTGGATGCAGACGGCGATGGCTACATAACAAAGGACGAGCGGCGCTCGGCTCATCAGAAAATGCGCAAAAAGGTTCGAGAGCGCCGCGAGAAATGGCGTGAACAGCGAGAGCAATTCGACAATGAGGCTGACGACAGCTAAATGACTTATTCGCAGTTAAGCGATGCTGACTTGGTTGCGCTGCTTCGTCAGAGCAACCAAGCGGCGTTTGCTGCGCTGGTTCATAGGCATACTAATTCTATGCTTAGCTTGGCAACCAGAACTCTTCACAGTAAAGCGGATGCCGAGGACGTAGTGCAAACGGTCTTGCTAAACCTTTGGTGTAAACCCAATACGTGGGATCAAAGTAAGAGTCAGTTGTCGACCTGGCTTTACTCGGTAGTGCTTAACTGCTGTCGCGACCTGCTTCGCAAGCAAACTTCTTTAGCGAACCGTTTAATGCGAGTAATCAACTCAGAAAATCTAAGTACACAGTCTACGCCAAGCGAGCAAGTGCGCTACGAAGGTGCGCAAGAAGCTCAACATCGAGATGATCTATTAGCCAAAAGCATCAAAACATTGCCCCCACGCCAGCGTGATGCTATTAATTTGGCGATCTTTTGTGAGCTGCCACAAAAAGAGGTCGCTCAAATCATGGGCGTTGGTGTAAAGGCGGTTGAGTCCCTGCTGGTGCGGGCAAAGACAAACTTAGCAAAGTCGATCTCAGCGCACCAGAGCTCGCAGGCGCAGTTGGTAAGTGGGGCGGTACAAAAATGATGTTGGTCAATGATTTTGAAAAATACGATTTGTTAGGTGACGACAATGAACTCTAGATCGCCCGATAAAGTAGCATTTGATAGTCTCGATGATGGTTTAGAGAGGCTTAAAGCGTCTTCGCTATTGGATAGCAGCGACTTGGAAGATCGAATTATTCAAGCTGCGCCAATAACGACACAAAATTTAGTGAACGGCTCCGCTCACAGAAGCAAAACTCGGTGGAGCTTAAATACTGTTGGCGTTGCGGCGTCGACTCTGGCGTTTTTGTTGTTGTTTGGTGTTTATAGTTTGCTGGTAACACCTCCAAACCAAGTTGATGCAGGGGAACTCGCCATTGCTGAAATCGAATTTGAAGAGCTTTGGTTGATGGACGAACAACTTTATTTTGATGAGTTATACGCTCTTACTGATCCGCCTTCACTGAATAGGGGCGATAATTAACGTCGGCGAAATATTAGGGCTTTGCGTCGATCATCGATAACGTAATCGTAGTTTTGCTTTAACTGATTCAATGCGTCTGTTCCTAGAAGACCTTGGAAATGCGTGGCGCCGCCAAGATCGATATCAGCGATAACAAGATCCCGTAATTCAAGCTGGCCCAAGCGTAAGCGTTTTACTCGATATAAATTGGCGCTGGTGGAACCGTTTGCAGTGTTCAATCGAATTTGACGGTTTAAGGGCTGTAAGTTTAGCTGGCTTATCAGCTCGCTTGAGAGCGCGGTAATGGAGGCGCCAGTATCTAGAAGTAATCGCGTGTTTCGTCGTTCTATTTGAGTGTCGACTAAAAAGGAAGTTCCGACTGGTTGCAGAGGCACAACAATGCCAGCGGGTCTTTGCGGCTCTCTGGGCGTTGGTGTTTGTGCAATGGCTGATTGTTCGCCAGCTAGCTGCTTTTCTATTGCCGCTAGGGCGGTTGTTGCCGCCGAGCCGACTTCTTGATCAAACACGAGTGGCTCCAATATAGCTCGGGCAAAATCGGTTTCCTCGAGACGAGCATGTGAGAATGCAAGCTCTAATTGAAATCGGGGAGAGTTAGACGCAATTCGGGTAATGCGTTGATATAAGTCTTTGATGCTAAGCTCATCGCCTTGCGCCTCAAACTCTGCCCGCAACTGATTCGAGCTCAGTAATAACTCACGCTCCGTTTGTTCTCGTTCTAAGCTATCACTTTGCAATTGTAAAAGTGACAGCTGCGCGTCAACAGCCGTATTCCAATCTTTCAGATTGCTGGCGCTTTGAGCTATGCCGCGCCAAATTCGCGGCTCGTCATACAATTCGCCAATCGCTGCCAGCCATCGTAATCGTTTCGTGTCATCGTTTTGGCTTAATTGGTAGGCTGCAGTGAGATAGTATTCGAACAGTAGCTCTAAGTTAGGCGACGTAAGGCTCGAATAGTTTTGGCTTATTTTGTCAGCAGCCAACAATAGATTACCTTGTTTAATTAGCGCATTGACGTCATTGAATGCTGACACAGATGTCACTGTCTCGGCAGGCAATTTATTCGAAGAGATCTCGGTTTCTAGATTTGTGTTGGCTCCGTTGCCGATGCGGGCCCCGTCATTCGCCGCCGCTGGTTGTCGCAGCTCGTTTGCGGTTCCATTACGCGCGTGGTTTGAAGAATCCGGTTTAAGTTGCCATAAGCCTGCGCTGCCAATAAAAATTAGCAAAACAAGGCTGAAAACAAATATCGGATTAACTTTCATAGGGTTACCTTATCACAAGGTGTTTTTTACCAGGCCTTTTACCAGGCGCTCGCTTTGGCTCGCCTTTTACCTGGCGCTCGCTTTGGCTCGCTTGGGCCGCGGGCGCTTGGCCGCGGGCGCTTGGCCGCGGGCGCTTGGCCGCGGGCGCAGGTTTTGGCTTTTGACCTGTAGGTGCTGTTTTGCAACGGCGCTTACCTTTTTGGCTGCTGGCTTTGTTACTTAACTTAGCTTGGGTTTGTTATTATTAGACCCAACGAACAAGTTATAACTTGCGGATTAAGGTATTTATCGTGAATGACGTTTTTATTGTAAGTGCGGCGCGGACAGCGATTGGCAGTTTTGGTGGCGCTTTAAAGGGGGTTGCTCCTGCTGAACTGGGTCGATTTATCACTAAAACTGCAGTGGAACGCAGTGGCATCGACGTCCAGAGTGTCGGCTCCAATGTTGTTGGCCATGTTATTCGCACTGACATCAAAGATGCCTATATGGCGCGTCGTGTCGCTTTGGACGCCGGCTTGCCTGTCCATACTCAAAGCTTAACCTTAAATCGGCTTTGTGGATCCGGCCTTGAGGCAATCACTTTTGCCGCTCAGCAAATCCAGTTAGGCGAAGTTGGAGTGGCGGTGGCGGGAGGCGTCGAAAGTATGAGTTCTGCGGGGCATCTATTGACCACCAATCGCTGGGGCCAAGCCATGGGCGATGGCACGATTCAAGATGAATTAACCGGCGCTCTGACCGATCCTTTTGGCGTTGGCCATATGGGTATTACGGCTGAGAACCTCTCGGACAAATACGGAATTAGCCGCGAACAGCAAGACGAATTTGCGCTTCAAAGCCAGCAACGCGCGGTGGCTGCAATCGAGCAAGGTTATTTTCGTGAACAAATTGAACCGTATGAGATCAAAACGCGCAAAGGCTCACACGAATTCGCTATTGATGAGCATCCTCGTGCGCAAAGTACACTTGAAGGCTTAAATGGCTTGCGTGCAGTTTTTAAAAAAGAAGGCACTGTCACCGCCGGTAACGCATCGGGTATCAACGACGGCGCATCGATGTTGGTGCTGGCAGGTGAGCAACAAGTTGCTGCACAAGATTTAAAACCGTTAGCTCGCATCGTGTCGTATGGCCGATGCGGCGTTCCCAATGAGATCATGGGTATTGGCCCTGTGGCGGCCTGCCAATTAGCCTTACAGCGATCAGGTCTGAGTATCAATGATATGGATGTGATCGAATCCAATGAAGCCTTCGCCGCCCAAGCCTTATCAGTAGCCAAAGAGCTGGCATTGCCAAACGACAAAACCAATCCAAATGGTGGCGCCATAGCATTAGGCCATCCAATTGGCGCCAGCGGTGCGATTTTAATGACTAAGCTCGTATATGAGCTAAAGCGAATCGGTGGCAAATACGGGCTGGTCACGCTCTGCATAGGCGGCGGCCAAGGCATCGCCATGGTAGTAGAAGCAAACTAAGAAAACGGCAGGCTAAAGAAAAGGAAACAGCGCCCAAAGCCCAAGATATCCAAAGCGACCGCGGAATAAGACCTTGCGCCCGCGGCCCAAGCGAGTCAAGGCGAGCGCCAAATAAAAAAACCCAGCGCCCGCAGCCCAAGCGAGTCAAGGCGAGCGCCTAATTAAAAGACCCCAGCGCCCGCGGCCCAAGGGAGCCAAAGCGACCACCAAATAAAAAGAAACCCCGATCTGTGTATAGGGATACAGATCGGGGTTAAGTACAAACTAAATAGTGTAGGGGTGGGGTATATTTAGTTTGGTTTTCAAATGAAAAACAACATACGTTAATCTCTTAACGCAAAAGAAATATAGCAGCCGAATGACGATGGACATGTGTAAATTAACGTGGATTAATTCAAAATTAATCTTCGTGAGGCTGCCTTTGTCGCTTCTCAGACGTATCTAATCGCCAGAATTTCATAGATAACGGCTTCGTTATCGATCGTAATCGACACTTCGTCGTCGACTTCTTTTTTTAGCAAGGCTTTAGCCAGAGGGGAATCGATGCTGATGTCGCCGGCTTTAGTGTTGGTTTCATCAGGCCCCATAATTCGATAGCTCACCTCCTCCGATTCGTTTTTTAACAACCGCACAGAAGCTCCGAAGAAGACTTTGTTGGGATTACCAACTCGGTCAACGACGGTTAGGTTTGGCAGGCGTTTTTGTAAATAACGAATGCGACGATCAATGCCAGCTTGTTCTTTTTTGCGGTAAATATACTCAGCATTTTCACTACGGTCGCCCTCAGCTGCCGCGGCGGCTAGGGCGTCATTAACGATTCGTCGCTTGGCCCAAAGGTCTTTGAGTTCCTTTTCTAAGGCAGCGTAGCCGTTTGGCGAGATGATTGCGGTAGACTTTGCTTGTGGGGGGCGCCAACGAGACATAAATATAGACAGAGTTCTTGAACGAACTGGCTGGCGAGGTCATACTCACTGGCCATGAACGCCCGCGCTTAAATCATTAAAAGGACGCTAATGATAAACCGAGCAAAACACGTTTTACACCAAACCTTTGGTTATTCCGCTTTTCGTGGTGATCAGCAAGCCGTGATTGATTGCGTGCTCAAAGGTAATGACGCCTTGGTGCTAATGCCCACCGGGGGCGGTAAATCGCTGTGCTATCAAATCCCGGCTCTGGTGCGCGAGGGCTTAGGCATTGTTGTGTCGCCGTTGATTGCCTTAATGCAAGATCAAGTAAATGCCTTGGCGCAGTTAGGTGTTAGGGCGGCTTATCTCAATTCCAGCCTCAGCCGCGAACAACAGTCATTGATCATCCGGCAAATTATCGAGGGTGAGCTTGATCTTTTATACATCGCCCCAGAGCGTTTGCTCCAAGATGCCACTTTAGACCGATTGCGCAGCGTGCATGTTGGTCTGATCGCCATAGACGAGGCACATTGCGTGTCCCAGTGGGGGCATGACTTTCGAGCTGACTATTTGGGTTTGCATGTACTGGCGCAGGCTTTCCCCAAAGTACCCAGAGTTGCATTAACTGCCACCGCCGATCAGCGCACGCGCGACGAAATTGTTCAACGACTGGGTTTGTATGAACCCGCTGTGTTTGTCAGCAGTTTCGATCGGCCTAACATTCATTACGTAGTGCGTGAAAAAGGAGATGCCAAAGCACAGTTATTGCAGTTCCTTCAAGATCACAAACAACAAGCTGGTATCGTGTATTGCATGACCCGCAATCGCGTCGATGGCATTGCCGCTTGGTTGAACGAGCGTGGCTTTTCGGCGCTGGCATATCACGCTGGTTTAGATTCGCGAACGAGAGAGCAGCATCAGCAGCGATTTCTACGCGAAGACGGCTTGATTGTGGTCGCGACCATCGCCTTTGGTATGGGGATCGATAAACCCGATGTTCGCTTTGTAGCGCATTTGGATTTACCCCGAAGCATCGAAGCCTATTATCAAGAGACGGGTCGCGCTGGCCGTGACGGTGCGCCGAGTGTCGCGTGGATGGTCTATGGGCTTCAAGACGTCGTGCGGATTTCGAATCAAATGCAAGACTCTCAGGCCTCAGAAGAATTTAAGCGTATAGAGCGCAACAAACTTGATGCTTTGCTGGCCTGGTGCGAAACCAATACTTGTCGGCGCCGTTCTTTATTGCGGTATTTTGGTGAGCCCACAGAGCAGACCTGTGGCAATTGTGATGTGTGCTTAAACCCGCCCAAAACTTGGGATGCGACCGAGGCTGCACAAAAATTATTGTCTAATATTTATCGCACAGGTCAGCGTTTTGGCAGCGGTCATGTGATCGATGTGTTGCGTGGAAAAGACACAGCTAAAGTGCGCCAGTTCGGGCATCAGCAACTCTCAACCTTCGGCATAGGCAGTGAGTTAAGCGATAAAGATTGGCGCTCGATTATTCGCCAGCTTATTGTGCAAGGATATCTTTGGGTTAATGACCAGCAATACGGGGCCTTGCAGTTAAGTGAATCCGCGAGGGCGATTTTACGGGGCGAGCTTGCTTTATTTTTACGACAGTCTACGGTCGACGCCAAAGCGAAAAACAACATTTCGAAATCGGGCGCATCAAAAAGCAGCGCGTCCAAGACGGTTTCCATTGACGAGGCCGATAAGCCGTTATGGGAAGCGTTAAAGCAACGCCGCAAAAGTCTTGCCGACGAGCTTGGGGTGCCACCGTTTCATATTTTTCACGACGCGACTTTGGCGGATATGATTCGCCAGCGGCCCGGTGATAAACAAGCCATGCTGGAAGTGAACGGCGTCGGCATGGTTAAACTTGAGAAATTTGGCCAGCAATTTTTAGATACACTTAGCCAATTCGATTCTGCCTAGCGACGGCCTAAAGATGACCAAAACCAGCTTAGATGACATAGCCCAACAAATTGAAGCGCAATCACAGCCGCCGGTGCATTTGTGGCAGCCTGAACACGTTGGTGAGATTGATATTGTTATCGATGCCAATGGGTTTTGGTTCCACGAGGGCGAGCGAATCATGCGTGACCCATTGGTTCGACTATTTGCCTCTATCTTGTGGGCCGAAGACAAGGAACATTATTTGGTGACCCCGGTTGAGAAACTTAAAATTCAAGTTGAAGATGCGCCGTATGTTATTAACCAGGCCGAAAAAGTCGATTCCGCTTGGGTTGTCACTACCAATACTCACGAGCAAGTGATAGTGGGCGAGAAGCATCCAATCGAGCTTAGAAAGTACCAAGGCCAAGCTCTGCCTTACGTGCGCATTCGCTATGATTTATGGGCGCGAATCAACCGCAGCGTTTACTTTCAGTGGGTAAGTGAAGCATTGGAATATGGCGAAGAACACAACAAACCCAAATCCGTGTCGTTAAACAGCGGCAACTATCGATTTACGCTCTCCGAGTGAAAGTGAGAGCGAGAGCAGGCCGCTCATTTAGGGCTCGATTGGCCTTGTTGCTCTAGCAACGTTTCGCGGGTTTCAAGGAAGCTTGCAAAGCGCTCCGAGTGTATTTCTTGTTTGTTCACCGCTCGTCTTACCGCGCACTCTGGCTCTTCAAGATGCAAGCAATTACGAAACTTACAGTGTGCTGCGTGTTCAGCGATTTCAATATAGCCAAAACTCAGTTGTGCAGAATCGATGTGCCACAGCCCAAAGTCACGAATCCCCGGCGAATCAATTAGCTGGCCGCCACTTGGCAAATGAAAAAGTTTCGCTTGCGTGGTGGTGTGAGTACCTTCTCTTGAGGTCTCAGACAGCTCGCCAGTTTGCAGCTTAGCCTCAGGCAGAAGGGCGTTGATCAAAGAGGATTTACCTACTCCTGATTGCCCTACAACAATACTGGTTTGGCCCTCGATAATGGGTTCAAGGGTTTCGAGTTCGGGCGTAAAATGGCGAGAACTCAATATTTTCGACGTGCGGTAGCCTAGGCGTTGATAGCGATCGAGCAAGGCATCCAAGTCTGTTTGATTGTCGTTGGTAAGAAGGTCGATTTTATTCAATACAATCGCCGCATTGATTTGCATCAACTCGGCTGCAACCAAATAGCGATCAATTAGCATGGGCTGTGGATAGGGCTCGACGGCCAGCAGAATCAGCATTTGATCGATGTTGGCAGCCACCGTTTTAAGCCGGCCAAAATTGTCTTGGCGTTCGAGGATGCTGCGCCGTTCCGCGCGGCTCTCAATGACGCCAGTTTGATCTGCACCAGCTCGCCACGTGACCAAATCGCCCGCGACAATCGCCCCCAAATGAGTTCGAGTAACGCAGCGGTGCAGCGTGCCTTTGTCTTCGCCTTCAAGTGCCTCTACTTCAAACTCTTTACTGTATCGACAAACAACCAATCCAGCTTGTGGGCTACTCAGGTCTCCAACTTGCTGTTGACGCGCGAGATCACGCTTTGACTTTTTGGCGTCTGCCGAGCGGCGAGCTTGAGTTTTGGCCGCTTGACGAGATTGCTTGGTTGATAATTTGCGTTTGCTCATAGCCAGTATTGTCTTAACGCTCGCCAGCCGAGGCGATAAGAGCAAACTTTTTGTCGCGTGACAATGCCTTAAGTTCGTATTCTCGCCTAGAGGCCGTGCTGCGATCTTGACAGGCTTCGGCATAGACTAATTTCACGGGTCGGCGCGCACGCGTGTATTTCGCCGCTTTTTTGTCTTCGTGATTGTGTTCGTGTATCCGGCGGTCAATATCTTTGCTTATTCCGGTGTACAAAGACTGATCCGCGCACTGAACTATGTAGACTTGCCAGGTCATGCTGGACAACTGCCTAAATTGACAGGTTTTGGGTAAATCAATCTAGAAATCGACATCGCCAAGCCGTGTGAGCGAGTCGTTTTTGCAAAATTGTTCAAACTGCCTAATAAATACCATTTTTTATTTAACAAAAATCCGGTGATGTTGTATGTTTGACAGTCTAAACGATATTAATAACAACAATTTAACCTCGTTAGTTGGCAAACTTGCTTAAAAGCCAGTGAAATACGGCGGATTATGCGATCACGTCGTGTGCCGCAATGTTTCATACAATGTTTCATGCACTGGCTACTCGCATTCAGGTTCGCTTAAAAAGTTTGATTAAACCGCGGCTATTGAGTGGGTAAGTCGCATGAGTCGCAAGGTCTGTGTGTAAAGCCCAGCCTGCGTGCCAAGCTTAGCAAATACTATTGTTTGATGGTACATGTGTTTCCAAGCAGTGCCCTGATTACATGCTGAACCGATAGCGACCTTATTGCGAGGCTAGAATCAAAACGACTAGCAATCGAAACGACTAATGAAAATGAATGGCGACGAAATTGAATACTCAAAACTCGACCACTGAGACTAAAGCCGTGACCAAAGTAATGGTAATTGACGACAGTAATACCATTCGTTTAACAGCGGAGACCATTCTTAAAAAAGAAGGGTACGAGGTGTTTACGGCGACCAACGGCTTCGAAGCCATGTCAGTGATTACTGACACGCGCCCAGACATCATCTTCGTTGACATCATGATGCCGCGCTTGGATGGCTACCAAACCTGCAAGCTAATTAAAAACAATAGTTACTTTCGGCATACGCCAGTGATAATGCTGTCATCAAAAGACAGCCTATTTGACCGAGCGCGAGGCCGAGTTGCTGGTTCCGAGCAACACATCAATAAACCATTTACTAAAAGTGAATTGCTAGAGGCGATTAATCGCTTTGCTTAGCGGCTGTGCGATAGCACCTTAACCACAATTACCTGAAACAGAGCAGAACCTAACGATGTCCGGAAAAACCATACTTGTCATTGATGATTCCAAGACTGATTTTTTATACGTAAAAAACATTCTCGATCATGGCGGCTACAAAGTCGCTTACGCGGCGTCTGGCCGTGACGGAATTGACGCGGCAAAAAAGATTAAGCCTGATTGTATTTTGATGGATGTTGTTATGCCCGAAATGAACGGGTTTCAAGCAACGCGTGCGATATCTCGCGAAGTTGAGACCGCCGAAATTCCGGTCATTATGTTGAGTTCAAAATCTCAGCAAACCGACAAGGTGTGGGCCGAGCGGCAAGGGGCCATCGACTATTTGGTTAAACCTGCCAACCCCAAGTTATTGCTCACCAAGCTGCGCAGTCTGCTGGGAGCTTAAAGATGTCAGCTAACCCAGCATTTGATGTGTTAAGTCAGCTTCGCCAAGACGCCTTAGATTTGGCGGCGCAAGGCCTGGTCTATTCAACGCAGTCAGCCGGGGTTAAAAATATTGCGTTTGTTGTTAACGGCATTAACTTTTTTTGCGATGCAAACGCGGTTAAAGAAGTGGCGATTTGCGATGGCTTAATGACGGTGCCTCAAACGAAAACGTGGATGCGGGGTTTAATTAACTCCAAAGGCGTTTTGTATTCGGTTACCGACCTGAGTTTGTTTGCGGGTTATGGTCGGCCAACCTCAACTCAAAAAGGGCACTTATTGTTACTTGACGAAAAAGACAAACAGTCGGCTTTATTGGTTAATCGCGTAATCGGGTTTCGGTATTTCGAGGGCGATCAAACCGTGGCTGATTTGGAATCCAAGCTTGATTTGCTAGATGGCCTGGGTACCTACGTGGTGCAAGGCCATCATGCTGATGGCGAAGATTGGTACCAACTTAACATTACTAAATTACTCGAGTCTGAGCAGTTCCGGGAGATACAGTAAATTAGACATAGCACTCGCTTCACATGTGAATACACCGAGAATCAACACTGCGATTCTGGTGTCTAAGTTAGTGGTTCATGAGGGGCGACAAATTTAATAACGACTTATTTTGAAAAATAAGACCGTCGGGGCATAAGAACGGGAATACCTAGGTAGGTGGAAACATGAGTGATCCAAAAAATATAAATGACAATGATTTGCTTGATCTCAATGATGATTTGATCGATGAAGTTGGTGATGATTTAGATCAACTATACGACAACGACGAGCTGCCAGAATTTGATGCAGACGATTTAAGCGAGGTAGGGGAAACGCCACAAGCGAAGGCGCCAGCGGCAAGCGGGGGCAATCGATTTTGGTTGGTCTTCACCGCGTTTGCATTCTTGTTGGCGCTGGCATCGGCCTTGCTACTAGGCCCGTCAGTTGCGGTGCAAAAGCAGCGCGCTGATTTGGCCCAAGAAGCCGTCTCGCGCGTTAATTTGGCTAGCCTAACGGCAGGCCAAGCGATGACTCGAGTGGGGCGGTTCGACCCGGTTGGCCGCTCGATTGACGACGCCGAGGTCGCGATCAACAACCTTGCTAGAGAAGATGGCGTGAGCCGACAAGTGGCAAACACATTGTTTGGAAATGCTGATCGAAATCGCTCTGTAGAAGAATTATGGGCGGGTTATAAAACCGCCGCAGATCAGTTCTTATCTAACCGCCAGGAAGTAGAGCAAGCCAAGCAGCGAGTGAACAACCTAAACACTGTGCTGTCGCGAGCAGTAACGGATTCAGTTGCGTTCGTTGAGGCGGTCGCCAAAGAAGGGCGTAATAAAAACACCGGCAATTCAAAAGACAAGTACTTGTTCTTAACGTCTGAAGCGGCAAACCTAAACGGTATTTTGAGCCGTTTAGGTACCTCGGTAAATGGCTACTTCAATGCCAATACTAATCTAGCGCAATTGGCCGATGGCCAGAACGGCTTAATGGTGCGCTTGCAAGAAACACTTAACCGAATTGTGAGTAATTCGGCGGCTGTTGTAGGCACCGCCGCAGACCCTCTGCGGGCTCAGTATTCGGAACTGGAATCTCGCGTGCTTGAAATTGGCGATGGTGCTAGTGCGGTAACTGAAGCGCGAACCTCATTGCGACAAATGCGAGAGCAAGGTGTGCGATTGGCCGAGGGCATTCAAAATGCCTCAAACCAAAGCCAATTATTAGATATTTTCAGTCGCTTGGCGACGCTCTTACCATTGATATTAGCGGCACTCGCTGCATTTGGCTTATGGCGTTTTTCTAAGTCACAAACGCGCAATATGGTTTCGCAAGATTCTGGCCTTGAAGAAACACTGGCTGACCAACAAGAAGCGATTCTTAAACTGCTGGACGAAATGAGTTCTCTGGCAGACGGTGATCTGACTGTTGAAGCCGAGGTAACCGACCAAATCACCGGCGCGATTGCAGACTCGGTTAACTTTGCGGTAATCGAGATGCGTGAGCTGGTAACACAGATTAACCGCGCTTCAATTGAGGTAGCGAACGAATCAGAGCTCGCGGTGTCAAATGCGCAATCGGTTTCTCAATCAAACATCAGTCAGGCCGACGAAATTTCCAAGGCCGCGATCATGATGCAACGTGTGGCCCAAGACATGCGCGAAATGTCTGACCAAGCAAGCAGCTCAGCGAATATGGCGACTGAGTCACTGCAGGCCGCAGAGCAAGGTGCCCAAGCGGTGCGCGATACCATTGATGGCATGGACAACATGCGCGAACAGATTCAAGACACATCCAAACGAATCAAACGCCTTGGTGAATCTTCGCAGCGTATTGGCGACATCGTAGCCTTGATTGATGACATTGCTGAGCAAACGAATATCTTGTCGTTGAACGCGGCGATCCAGGCGTCGATGGCTGGCGAAGCCGGTCGCGGCTTTGCTGTAGTATCGGACGAGGTTCAAAGCCTCGCGGAACGCTCCACTGAAGCCACAAAGAAAATTGCTGAGCTGGTAAACACCATTCAAAACGATACCAACGACGCCGTATTGTCGATGGAAAAAGCGACTCAACAAGTGGTCAGCGGAACGCGTGTTGCCGACTCTGCCGGTAAGGCTCTCGCCGAGATTGAACGTGTGTCACAAGGTTTATCCGAGCTCGTTCAAACGATTTCATCGGGTTCTACACAACAGGCCGAAACAGTGAGCCGTGTATCTGAGCAAGTTGTGGAAATCAGCGATTCATCCACAGATACATCTCGAAAAGCGCAAGAGTCAGCGAACTCGATCGCAAAATTGCTGGAATTGGCGAAAGATCTCGAGACGTCTGTATCGCGATTTAAATTGCCAGCCAGTTAGGCCGGTCAAGCAGACGGCGATGTGCAGCTAGTGCGAATTAGCAAAAACGAAACGACAATCGAGATGCGTTATGTCCATCTACTCGAACATTGATTTAGAGACCTTTCAGTGGGTTCGACGTGAAGTCGAGGCAACTTTAGAAAGTGCTGAAGCCGAGCTGCAAAATTTTGTGGTCTCGGAAGACAAATCGCAGCTTTATGACTTAAGCAATCACCTACATCAAGTGGTGGGCTCACTACAGATGTTAGAGCTTAAGTCGTTGTCGTCTCTATTGATGGAAAGTGAGTTACTGGTTGAAAATTTTGTCGGCGAACAAAGCACCATTGGTAAACCAAGCTTTGTGGTGTTGATTGATGCCGCCTTTGCTGCCTTAAGAAAAACCTTTGAGCGTATTGAAAGTGGTCTCCCAGAAAACCCGATTGATGTCGTAGAGCTGATTAATCAGATTCGCGCCGCCCGCGGGCTAGAGAACATCGAGATTTCGACCTTGTTTTCGCCCATGATCGATGTCTTTCCCGAGGTGAACGCAAGTAAAGCGCTCAAAGATCAGGTTTACATTAAACGCGCGAAAGCCTTACGCATTTATTTTCAGAGCTTTCTTTTGCAGTGGTTGCGTGATCAAGATCATAAAGCCTTAGACAAGATCGCTCTCGTGGTCGATAAGATGCTGCAAATGAGCACATTTGGTTCGGTCGCGCGCTTGTGGTGGGTCGCATCGGCTTACGTCGACTACGTTAAGCACAACGACCCTCAAAACAGCTCGGTTCACGGGCGCATATTTCGTAAAATTGACGGCCGCTTCCGTGATCTTGAAATGCAAGGCGAATCTGGTTTAGTTCGTGACCCAGGAGAAGAGCTGATTAAGCTCATGTTGTTTTACACCGGCGTTGGTGAAAAGCGTACCCCCTTAATGGACGAAATCGTCGACGCCTTCAAGCTGCAAGAATACTTCCCAGCGCTGCAACTACAAGACGCCAGCAATCTTGGTGCAGTCGAAGAAAACCTAGAAAAATTGCAAGTTAGTGGCGAGCTACCTTTATTGTTAGTGCGTCAATTAGTCACGCAGTTTTTTGAGAACGAAGATAAACAAACCAAAGACCTGCTAGAAATTCTCGAGCCCTTAGAAGAGGCGCAGAAAAAGGTAAGTGATGCGCAAACCGGCATTGTTGCCGAAGTGCTTACTGAGGCCACGGCAACAGTGCGCAATATGCGGCGCGGTTTAGTGCACAGTGATGACGACACCGGTTTTCACTTAGCGTCAGCATTGATGTTTGTGGAAAACAGCATCAATAATCCAGGCGAGGTTGATAACCACTGGCTGCAAAATGGTCAGCTCAAATTGCGAGCGCTGCAAGCGCTTAATAATCAAGAAGAGCTGACCGAGGATATGGATGGCTCGCATCTAACTGGAAGCGAGCGCAAGGCCTTGTTGGACGTTGTTGGTGCTGAGGTTGAAGAGAACCTTAAAGAAATTGAACAACGTCTTGAAAATTTCGCCGCCGATCCGACACAGCGAGATCAGTTAAGCGGTATCGACGGAAAAATTCGCCAAATTCGAGGTGCTTTACAAGTACTTGGTGAGCAAAAAGTTGGCCTATTGTTACAAATGGCCGAAGAGCAGTTCATTGCCCTTGAATCAGGTGAAGCTGAGGCTAAGCCTGATTTAGTCGAAGCACTCGCGATTTCGATCGGGACTATGGAGGCCTACGTAAAAGGTCTACAGAATGATCGCGGCGGTATGGATGTGTTGCTGAATCGATCGATCACCGATCTTGAAGTCGCCATTGGCAAAACGGTTTCGCGTGCCGATGTTGAGCAGTTAATTGATTCTGCCTCGGATTCATTATTTTCATGGTTGGGTAGCCAGTCTGACTTCGATTTATTTAATCAGCTTAAATCGAATCTGCGAGACCTGACCACCTTGTCTAAGAAAACTCAGCTGCATGAAGTTGAGCTGCTAGTCAAAGAACAAGATCGGCTCATCGACGTTATCTCGCAAGAACCGGCGTTTTTAACGGACAATATTACCGCGACCTTGCAAAACAATATGGCAAGCATCGCGCAGAGAATTATTACGCTTTACGGCACGGAAGAAACGCCAGAAGAAATTGCACGAGATGAAGATCTAGCTTATAAAAAGTCGTCGATTGATGCCGATGAGGATGATGCAACCCAGATTCACGATGAAATGGACATCGAAGTTCTGGGCGGCGATATCGCCGAGCAACTAGAGCAAGCGGAGACAGATCAAGCTAATGCGACCGAAGTAGCAAAACAACATGCCGCAGCGCAAAAATCAGCCCCGGTGGTTGATGAAGCCATTTTTGAGGTTTTCATTGAAGAAAGCGTCGAAGTGCTTGGCGAGGCGAATATCCAATACGCTATTTGTAAAGCTGACCTTAATGACCGCACCGCAATTCGTGAACTAAGGCGTGCTTTTCACACCTTAAAAGGAAGCTCGAGAATGGTGGGCTTGAACGATGTTGGAGAGATCGCCTGGTTCAGCGAATCGCTTTTTAACTATGTGTTGGATACAGAAAAGCCACTCACACCAGAAATACTCACGTTCGCGCGTGAGGCTTTAGACGAATTCCAGGAGCAGCTCGACGAGCGCTACGCCAATCAGCATTTAATCGATGTCGCGGCGTGGGGCGAGAAAACCGAGGCGGCAAATGACGCCTCTCGAGATACCGTCAGCGAACAAGCGCAAGAGCC
>CALAKU010000037.1 GCA_937922925.1 uncultured Arenicella sp.
GCGTTACGGTCGAGACCGATGACTCACCGGATACTCCTTTGCTTTGGGTTGTACGCGATACGTTTAAGTTAACTGGTTCCAAGTTTGGTTGTGGTGCAGGTTTGTGCGGTGCTTGCACTATGCATCTCGATGGGCAGGCCGTCAGAACTTGTGTCTTGCCGGTGTCAGCGGTGGCAAATCGCGAGATTACGACAATTGAAGGATTGGGGTCGCCTGAGGACATGCATCCCTTGCAACAAGCTTGGAGTGAGCAGGGCGTGCCTCAATGTGGCTATTGTCAGTCTGGGCAGATCATGTCGGCGGCTTCGCTGTTGCAGAATAATCCTAGCCCTAGTGAACAAGAACTTGAGTCGTTCATGGCCGGTAATATTTGTCGTTG
Organism: uncultured Arenicella sp.; assembly: GCA_937922925.1. Classification (GTDB taxonomy): domain Bacteria; phylum Pseudomonadota; class Gammaproteobacteria; order Arenicellales; family Arenicellaceae; genus Arenicella. Next base: position 380 of record CALAKU010000037.1, read on the forward strand.
CGGTTGTTATCCGCGTATTAAGAAAGCCATTTTAAGCGTTGCGAAAGCCAGTGATTCTGACCCTGAACCTGCCGATGATCTTAAGATCACAGAGGTGTTTCTATGAAGCTCTCTCGACGAACCTTTTTAAAAGCGACTGGCATTGTCGGTGGCGGCTTAGTGATTGGCGTAGCATTGACCAGTGGTGATGAGCCTTTGCCAATAGAACGCATTGAAGGCGATTTCGTGCCCGATGCGTTTATTCAAATCACGCCAGATAACCAAGTGCGATTTTACTTTCCGCGCGATGAAATGGGCCAAGGCGCCATCATGGGGTTGGCGACTTTGGTTGCTGAGGAACTAGATGTGCATCCGCATGAGCTTGATGTGCGTTTCGCTGGAGTGCACAAGGACTACTACAACTCCGAATTTCAAATGCAGGGTACTGGCGGAAGTACCTCATTGAGAATCCACTATTACCCGTTGCGAGAATCAGCGGCTAAGATTCGCCAGACATTGCTGTCAGCTGCGGCTCTTGATTTGGGCGTAGAACAAAGTCAACTTAGTACCGATGGGGCTCATATTGCTCATCAAGATCAACGCTATCCTTATGGGCAGTTTGTTGGTCGAGCGAGTCAATTGGAATTGCCCAAGAAAGTAGATTTAAAGCCTAAGACTCAGTTCAAATATATAGGCTCTAATATCGCGCGACTTGATGCTCTAGCAAAATCTACTGGTACGGCTGGTTATGGTATCGATATCGATTTGCCGGGGATGCACTATGCGGTAGTAAGTCGCTCGCCGGTGGCAAATGGAAAGGCACTCAGTTATAAGCGCTCCGAGGTGCTAGAGCTGCCTGGCGTAACCGACGTATTTGAGATTGATGCTGGCATTGCTGTGGTCGCCGAACGTTATTGGCAAGCTAAAACGGCCGCGTCTAAGCTTAAGATTGAATGGGATTCGCCCGAACTGGTTGAGATAAATACCCAACGTTTAAGAGATGATTACGAATCAGCATTGGCAAACAAAGAAGCTGATGCCGATTTAGATGAAGGGGATCTCGTAGCCGGTTTCGAATATGCCGCCCATTCTATTGAAGCCAATTATTGGGCACCGTATTTGGCGCATGCTCCTATGGAGCCTATGAATGCGGTCGTCGATATTCAAGGTGACAAAGTAGAGGTGTGGGCTGGCACACAAGGGCCATCGGCGGCTCAAGGCCTTGTTGCACGTTACGCTGGTGTGCCTAAATCGAATGTGACTATGCACAGTGTTTATTTAGGCGGCGGTTTTGGTCGCCGCGGTTATATCAGCTATGTGGTTGAGGCCACGCAAGCGGCTCTAAAAAGCGGCAAACCCATAAAGCTGGTATGGAGTCGTGAAGACGATATGCGTCACAGTCATTATCGACCTGCCTCGTTGATGCGTATTAAGGCAGGCGTTAATGACAAGGGTAAGATCAGTGCTTGGCATGCAACTCGAGTTGGTGCCAATATTCTGCCTGATACGCTTGAAGCGGCATTGCCGGGAGTGTTGCCCACCAGCGTGCCATTAGGGCTAACAAAATGGCTCGCTGATACCGCTGATTCAGTGATGGATGGATGGTTCGTTGATCACTCAAGTGTAGAAGGCTTAGAGGTTGATTACGATCATAAGAATATTAGAGTCGATCACATTACCGAAAACCACGGCTTACCCACCGCATTTTGGCGTTCAGTAGGTCATTCATACACGGCTTTCGCTAAAGAGACGATGATTGACGAACTGGCTGAAAAAGTGGGCCAAAATGAGTTAGATTTTCGTTTAACTAATACAAGTGATCAGCCTCGTATCAATAAGGTTATTGCGAAGCTTAAAGAAGCGTCACATCACTTAGCGAGTGACCCTGGGCGCTACGTTGGCTACGCATCGCACACGTCGTTTTTGTCGTATGTGGCTCAAGCGGCTGAAGTATCCATCGTTAATGGAAAAATCAAAGTGCATAAAGTTGTTTGTGTAATTGATTGTGGGCAAGTTATAAACCCCGACATTGTGCGTGGGCAAATGGAGGGCTCGATTATGTTTGGCTTAACGGCGGCACTTTACGGAGAAGTCGACTTAGTTGACGGCGCGGTTAAGCAAAGCAACTTCCACGATTACCCGATTTTGCGCATGAACGAAGCGCCAGAAGTTGATGTCGTCATCATCGACAGCAATGAAGACCCAACTGGCGTCGGTGAGCCGGGCTTGCCGCCAATAGCGCCTGCGGTGGCCAATGCGGTCTATAAAGCAAGCGGGCAGCGTTTACGTTCCATGCCATTTAAGTTGGCTTAGTACTCGTGCATTGAGAGTTTAGGCAAACGATAAAACGCAGTCACCTAAACGGTTTTCGTTGGGTTCAATGCCCAAGCCCAAACCCTTAGGCAAGGCGAATTGCCCGTCTTTTACTTTGATTGGCTTAGCTGGGTCGTAGCTTTCTTCAATATAATTGGTCGCCGTCCATATGCAATCGAGTTGCGTGGGCTTAACGCTGGCGGCCATGTGTAAGATCGCCGCCGCTAAGATATCGCCGCCCCAGCTGTCTTCGCAGGTATGTGGCATGGCGCGCGCCTCGCAAAGATCACGTATGGCGCACATTTGCTGTAAACCGCCGACTCGAGTTAGTTTCAACCCAAAGGCATCGCAGGCGTTCATAGTGATCGCGCGGCTTACATCGTTTAAATCGTGGATGCTTTCATCCAAGGCCACAGGATGCACTATTTGTGAGCGAACCGCGGCGACTTCCTCCATGGTATTGCAAGGTTGTTCAAAGACAAACGGAATGTTTCTGCAAGCAAGACTCAAACGAATCGCTTGGCTGGCATTCATGCCTCGGTTGGCATCGACGACCAACTTAACCCGTTGGCCGACAGCCTCATAAACTTTATGCAGCGTCTCGATGTCTTCGCGAACTGATCGCCCACCAACCTTGATTTGCAAACGCCGATAGCCCTGATCGGCCTTATCGATGGCGAGTTTCGCAGTCTCATCGGCATCGCCTTTACTAATCGCAAAATAGGCGGGCAAAAGCTCTTGCTCTGCGCCGCCAAGCAAATCAACCACGCGCACGCTGTAGTGTTTGGCGAGTAAATCAAAAACGGCGATGTCGATTGCGGCTTTGGCGTAATTATGGCCATTAAGCCAAGCATCCATTTTGCGTAGTAAAACTCTGGGGGCGAGTAGGCTTTCACCAATTAGAAACGGCGCTAGGTGTTCTAAGGCCGCTCTTGCGCCAAGAGCATGTTGAGGCTGGTAAGCAGGGCCTAATGGCGTGACTTCGCCCCAACCAATCAAGCCATTGTCAGCGACTATCTTCACAATGGTGGCGTCTAAACTCGTCAAGGTCATGGTGGACATCACATACGGCCCATCGACGATGGCTTGTTCTTTTTTGTAGATATGGATTTCAGCGATTCTCATAAGGGCTCTTAATCTGTTTGCTCGTCAATTCCGATGTAGCGTTTCCGATGTGCAAGGCTAACCTTAGATGTCTTTTAATAGCCTTAACGCATCGTAAATGGCGGCGTGCGTATTACGGCCTGCCACGGCATCTCCAATTCTAAAGAGTTGAAAGTCGCCTTCTGGGTTGTGCAGCACTGCTTGTTCTTTGCCCTGAATTAGCGCGTGATAATCCACTTCGCCTAAATTGCTTGATCTGCTGCGTAGATCAAAATACAAATCATCTAATGGCAAGGTGCCATGATTCACAATGATTTGATCGTATACGGCCACTTGAGTATGGCCGCTGTAATCAGTGCCAATGGTGGCTTTAAGTTGGGCAGCTTCGCGTTCTACTTTTAGGAGTCGTCTACCCACAGTGAACTGCACGGTTTTATCTTGCAAAGAGCGCATATAAGGCACCAAATTCATGCCCATCACTTCTGGAGCGAAGGTACGATCGGGCGTCATTATTTCCACGGTACTTCCTGCATCGGCTAATACCTCAGCTGCCTGAAGAGCAGGATGGTCGCCCGCATCATCGAAAATCAAAACCGATTCTTTAGCGGCCAGGTTGCGTGAAATCACATCCCAAGTTGAATTGACCAAGTCGTTACCCAGACTAAGAACGTTGGTATTTGGCAAGCCTCCGGTTGCGATAATGACGACCTTAGGTTCTAAGCTAAGGACGTCATCCATCTCAGCCCACTGCCCAAGATGAAACTCCACGCCGCTCTTTAGGCATTGCTCGTAACGCCAATCAATAATACCCATCATCTCTTTGCGCCTAGGCGACTCGGCAGCAAGCCGAATTTGCCCACCAAGTTGTTCTGCGGCCTCAAAAACATGCACTTTATGGCCACGTTGGCTCGCCACGCGAGCGGCTTCCATGCCTGCTGGGCCGCCTCCAACGACAACGACATTTTTAGACTCACTGCTTGGCGAAATCACATGCGGCATGCTCAGTTCGCGTCCAGAAGCGGCATTGTGTATACACAGCGCTTCGCCAGCTTGGTAAATACGATCAAGGCAGTAGGTTGCTCCTACGCAGGGGCGAATGTCGTCTTCTTTGCCGGCCATAATTTTTTGCACGATATGAGGGTCGGCGATGTGCGCACGAGTCATGCCCACCATGTCGAGCAAGCCTTCTTTAATCGCATGTCTTGCCGTAGCGACATCGGGAATCTTGGCTGCATGAAAAGTTGGTAAACCGCATTGGCGTTTGACTTCACCAGCAAAATCCAAATGCGGGGCGTTGCGCATTCCTTGCACTGGGATCATATCGGTAAGGGCAGGGTCGGTATGGATGCGCCCGCGCACGACATTCAGAAAATCCACCATGCCGCTGTCGCGCAAACGATGGGCAATCTCGATGCCCTCATGATGACTAATCCCGCCACTTTGCATTTCGTCGGCGGTGTAGCGCACGCCAACAATAAAATCGTCGCCGACACGTTTGCGAATGGCGCTTAAAATCTCCATCGAGAAGCGCATTCGATTTCCTAGGCTGCCGCCATACGGTGAATCTTGTTCGTTAGTCAGCGGTGACCAAACTTGGTCTATTAAATGACCATAGGCTTGTAGTTCGATGCCATCCATACCACCGGCTTGCATGCGTTCAGCGGCGTCGGCAAAGTCATTGATGATGCGGCTGAAATCCCAGCCTTCCATTTTTTTAGGGAAGGCGCGATGTGCGGGTTCACGCGAGTGCGAGGCGCCAACAACGGGCAGCCAATCGCCTTTATTCCAATTTGTGCGTCGACCTAAGTGAGTTAGTTGAATCATCACCGCACAGCCATGTTCATGGCAAGCGTCGGTTAAGTCTTTAATCCAAGGTACGACTTCATCCTTATAAGCTAAAATATTATTAAACACTGGCGGGCTGTCGATACCAACTGCGGCGGAACCCGCCGTCATGGTTAAGCCAACACCAGCCCTGGCTCGTTCTTCATGGTAGGCGCGATAGCGTTCCTTGGGCATACCATCTTCGGCATATGCCGGTTCATGACTGGTAATCATGATTCGGTTTTTTAATGTCAGGTGCTTGAGCTGAAATGGGCTCAATAATGGGTCGTTTTTCATTTTCGTTGTCTGGCCCATAAGCAATCACTTTTGACCACCTTATCATCAAAAAAGGCGGTCAGCCACGAGTGTTTGCGACGCAGTAACTCGTCAATACGACACCGGTTGTACTAATGAAAATGCCGAGGATGCACATCAAAACTGGGTAGGGCATGGTCGTATTGAGCGACAAAGCCCGCAATCACATTAGCTACGCCTTGTTCGTGTTCTATCGTGCCTTTAACGTGCAAAATTCGCCCGCTTAGTATTTCTTGGCGAAAACGGTCTTGAATGCTTTTCCACAGCACCACGTTCATGTTGCCAGTTTCATCTTCGAGCGTCATAAAAATAACACCGCTGGCCGTGCCGGGCCGTTGTCGGCCAGTGACAACTCCGGCCACTTCAATCAAACCCTTATTGCGCTTTGAAAGCAGCAGTTTGGCAGGTGTGCAGCGATTAAAGGGGGGCTGTTGCCGCAAGATGCTCATTGGATGATCGTTGAGTGACACGCCACGCGCATATTGATAGTCGGCCATCACGGTCTCAACCCGGTTTAAGCCTCGAATAAAGCTGGGATTTGATTGGCGTTGCGTACCTAATCCATCGTCTATTTGTAGAGACTGCCAATAGACTCGGCGACGATTGCCTTCAAATGAATGAAACGCATTCGCGCTGATTAATTTAGACAATTCTTTTTGATTAAATAGGCCGCGTGTTTTGACATCATCTAGGTTGTCGAAGGGGCGTAGGGCGCGTGAGCGTACAGCGGCTTCGGCCGACGCTTCAGACACGCCCTTAATTAGGCGGAAACCAAGGCGTAGCGCCTCACGACCTTCGTGAGTCTGTTGTTCGTGTTGCCACTGACTGTGACAAATACACACGGGCAAAACCAAAATATTATGTCGTTTCGCGTCTTGAATGAGTTGCGAGGGCGAATAAAAGCCCATGGGCTGGCTGTTTAGAATGCCTGCATAAAAAGCGATGGGATGATAGCGCTTTAGCCAAGCCGAGATATAAACCAAAATAGCGAAACTGGCCGAATGCGACTCTGGGAAGCCATAGCTACCGAAACCTTTGATTTGATTAAATAATTGTTCGGCAAATTGCGGTTCGTAACCGCGCTTTAACATGCCATTAATAAGCTTGCCTCGAAACTGTTCTAAATCGCCTTTTTTACCCCAGCTGGCCATGGCTCGGCGTAATTGATCGGCCTCGCCACCACTAAAGCCTGCGGCCACCATAGTGAGTTTGATCACTTGCTCCTGAAAAATAGGGATGCCTAAGGTGCGTTTAAGCACCTGTTT
>CALAKU010000038.1 GCA_937922925.1 uncultured Arenicella sp.
GCTTGAATCGCGGCTGGGCATGCGGCCATGGCCACAGTTGATTGGCGAATACCGTCTTCGATGCGCTGAGCGAGATTGATCTCGTCGGCGCGGGTCAATAGATCCACTGTCCCCATTTCCCGCATGTACATCCGAACCGGGTCGGTAGTACGACCAAACTCGCTCTCTACCGCGGTCGCCAATACCGCGTCGGTATTGTCGTCGTCTTCTTCGGCTTCTTTGTCGGCGGCGGCTTTATTGAGCAAGGTATCGGCGTCGGGCACTTGATCGAATACATCAATACCCATGTCATTGATCATGTTAACAACCGACTCGATTTGATCGGTGTCGTTCATGTCTTCTGGCAAGTGATCGTTGATCTCTCGGTAGGTTAAAAAGCCTTGCTCTTTACCTTTGAGGATCAAACGTTTTAATTCGGACTGTTTGCTATTTGCATCCATTAATGAGACCTCAAACCGAGCGCGGCGCTGTGCGGTTTGCACAGATTCGGGCGCGGCATTGTAAGCGTGGACGTTGGTTTGCTCTGGTGAACGCGCGATTTTATAACAAAGTTGTATAAAAAACGCGCTAAAAACGACTTTTTCGACGTATTAAATGCGGCCTACACCCTTATTTTTCAAGGATTTCCATTTATTTGTAGGATTCTCGAATGAACTCTTCAAGTTCGGCTTTTCGTTGCTGCTCATTTTCGGCCAACGCACCGGCTTGCTGACGCTTGCTTAAGCCATCTAATTCTTGTGTGGCGGCAATCAATTTGGCCTTGGTTTGCGCTTCTAAAATCTTGTCGATCGTGCCCGTGATGAGCGGCAACACCTCGTCGTCTGGCAAAGAATCCAAGTTGTTATGCTGATGCTGTGCCAATTGCGACAAGGTACTAAAAAAGCTTTCTTGACGATACCGTTCTAATAAGCCTGCGGTATTAACCGTAGGGTTTGATTGGCAAACGCCTAGCAGCTCATGCAACATCGCGATGCCATGCACTTGATCCTTTTCGATGATTGCGAGGCGCTCAAACTCAGCGCGATGCTCAGGGTACTGCAGTAGCAAAGAAACGGCTCTTCTTACAGGTGTCATGCTCACCGCGCGTTGCGGCGAGCGAGACCTATTTTTTTTATACTGCGATGGCGCAGGTTTGCTTTGCACTAAGTCATGTGCCGATACTTGAGTGAGCGTTGCAAGCCGATCAAGGATGAGCGTTTTGAGTACGCCATTTGGCATTTTTTCGACTAAAGGCTTAGACAGCTTTCCCAATTTTGCGCGGCCATCTAAGCGCGATATATCGGCTTGTTGTTGCAAGCTGTCGAGTAAAAAATCAGGCAGCGGCGTCGCTTCCTGAACCAGTTTTTCGAAGCCTTCTTTGCCCACTTGTTTCACCATGGTATCGGGGTCTTCGCCATCAGGCAAAAACAGAAAGCTCACTTGATACCCATCTTGCAAGTTCGGCAAACACGTCTCCAGCGCCTTCCAAGCGGCAGCTCGGCCAGCTCGGTCTCCATCAAAACTAAAGGTAATATTCGGCGTATGGCGAAACAACCGCTGCAAGTGCATTGGCGTGGTTGCGGTGCCTAGAGTGGCAACTGCGTTGTTTATACCTGCTTCTGCCAAGGCGACGACATCCATGTAACCTTCGACAACCAAAACGCCATCGGCTTCTTTTATTCCGCCGCGCGCGGCATAAAGGCCATAAAGCTCCGAGCCTTTATGAAAAATAGGAGTCTCAGGTGAATTGAGATATTTTGGCCCACCACCTTTGCTTTCGTCTTGCTTATCGCTTTGCTCGAGTACACGGCCACCAAAGCCCACCACGCGCCCACGATGGTCATGGATTGGAAACATAATCCGATGGCGAAACCGATCATAGACGCGTTGCTTTTCGTTCTGCGACAACATGCCCGTATCCAATAACGCTTTTTGCGCAGCGGCAGTGTTACCGATTTCGCTCATCAGGTTGTTCCAACCTTCAGGCGCAAAACCTAGGCCAAAACGCTTGGCGATTTCGCCGCTTAGGCCCCGCTTTTTTAAGTAATCTATCGCTTGGTCTTTATCCGCATGATGACGCAATTGATGCTGATAAAACGCCATCACTTTGGTCATTAATTCGTACAAATCAATGCCCTGAGATTGCGTCTGCTTGGGCTGATAACCTTGCGCTTCTTCGGGTATGTCCATGCCAGCCGTTGACGCGAGGCTTTCAACGGCCTCACGAAACTGCATGTGGTCGTAGTCCATTAAAAATGAGATTGCCGTACCATTCACGCCACAACCAAAGCAATGATAAAACTGCTTAGTTGGTGATACGGTAAACGAAGGCGTTTTCTCACCATGAAACGGGCAACAGGCCTTGTAGTTTGCGCCGGCTTTTTTGAGCGGTACAAAGCCGTCGATCACATCGACGATATCGATGCGATTTAAAAGCTCGTCTATAAAGTGTTGTGGAATGCGCCCGGCCATGTGGCTATTCTAACGGCTGGGGTTTGATTGATACACACATTTGATGTGGCTTTGGTTTGGGAGCAACTTTTGTTTAAGAACAACTGGGTTTAAGAACAAGTTTGGTTTAGTAAAATTTGCTCCGTTCAGAGCGTGATGGATTCTGACTTTCGCCAGAATGACCTTAGGTTTAAGAAAAACTTGCTCTGGTCTGAGTGCGATGGATTCTGACTTTCGTCAGAATGACGTTGGGTTTAGGAAAAATTTGCTCTGTTCAAAGCGCGATGGATTCTGACTTTCGTCAGAATGACCTTAGGTTTAAGAAAAACTTGCTCTGTTCGGAGTGCGATGGGTTCTGGCTTTTGTCAGAATGACGTTGGCCAGGAGCCAATAATTCGAGTCACGCTGAACTCGATTCAGCGCCTTATGTCTCTGCGCTCTAAGCCAAGGTTAAGCGTCAAACTCTGAATTCACCGCAGCTCAATACGAGCTGAGAACCCAACTCTACATCACCACCGAACGACCACCGTCCACCGCGATGACTTGCCCGGTGATGTAGTTTGCGTCGTCGACTAAATAGCGCACCAAGCTGGCAATGTCTTCTGGTTGGCCCATGCGTTGCAGTGGAATTTTGTTTAAGACCGTACTTTGATCTTCCATACCAGCATCATTCTCGGGCCACAGAATGGCTCCAGGCGACACTCCATTAACTCGAATCTCGGGCGCTAAATCTCGGGCTAGCGCCTTGGTTAACATTTCCAAACCGGCTTTGGCCGATGAGTAAATAGGATGCCGGGCCATGGGCGTACGCGCATGAATGTCGAGCATATTAATAATGGTGCCGTTTTGCTCTCGTAGTGCATGTGCACACGCTTTCGCAAGAAACGCCGGTGCTTTCAAGTTGCTGCCTATTAAATCATTCCAAAAGTCTTCTTCTAATAGTTCAATTGGCGTTGGATAAAAAGTGGAGGCATTGTTAATCAACGCATCTAATTGACCAAAGTGATCCAGCACTTTTTCGGCCACACCAGGAATGGCGTTGAGATCCAACAAGTCGGCCTGAACCGCTAATGCTGACTCCGCTCGCTCGGCATTTAAGGCTGTAACCAATTCACTCGCTGCACCCGCCGAAGAGCGATAGTGCACGGCAATATTGTGACCTGCGCTATGCAAAGTCTGGGCTATTTGTCGGCCAATTCGTTTGGCTCCGCCGGTAATAAGAATTGTTTTCATAGTGAGGCCTAGCTATTTATATCAATGTCTTTTGGATTCTTACTTTCGTCAGAATGACGTTTGTAAACGTGACTTAACGCAGATTGAAGAAAGTCTCTAAACGCCGTTACTTTTGCTGGCAAAAACGCCCTGGAGGGAGTCACCAACCACAAGGCTGAGCCTGTTGATCCAGCAACACGAACAGACCATTCGGGTAATAAGTGAATCATTGATCCATTCGCAATGTCTTTATCAACCATCCAATCTGCGAGCAGAGCGACCCCCACGCCTGCTTTTACGCTGGCTGCAATAGTAAGTGCGTTGGAAATTTTAATAGATGATTCAATCTCTACTTCGCATGTGGAACGGTCTGATTCAAAGCACCAGTTATTTTGAAACACAGGGTAAGGGAAACTGAGGCAGCGATGATCCACCAAATCTTGGGGATGGGTAATCGGCCCCTTTTGATCAGCGTATTCTCGGCTGGCTACCAAATGGTAATTCACCGTTGCCAAACGTTGCGCGACCAATGAGCTATCCTCGAGGCCTCCATGTCGTACCGCTAAATCGACTCGCTCTGAAATGAGATCAATTCTTGTATCAGACAATAAAAACTCGATTTCTAACTGTGGATGAGAATCACAAAAATCGGCAAGGTTTGGAGCAATAATCGTTTCCGCAAACGCGACTGACGCGCTCACCTTAAGAGTACCCGATAAGTTGTCGGTGCCGGGTTTAAGTGAATCTGCTGCGGCTCTGACCTCATCCATGGCAGGTGCCACTTGCTTAAGAAACTTCTCACCAGCTTCAGTGAGCGCAACATTGCGTGTGGTACGTTGAAATAATCTCACACCCAAGCTTTTTTCCAGATTGGCTATCGCTCGGGTAACACTTGAGGGCGCCATGTCGAGTGCATCCGCCGCGTGTTTAAATCCGCCAATCTGAGCTACTGCGACGAAAACATTGAGGTGCGACCATTGCATAATTGCAGTTTAAGCAACAATGAATTGACTTTAAAGTTATTTATTGCACATCTAACAGCTATTATTATGAGCTTCTCAAATAGAACCGTGCCAAGGGGCAAGAACCTCAGTCTTTAATAGGAGTCTTCACATGAACAATTTGGAAAACAAGGTAGCCATTATCACTGGAGCAAGCAGAGGCATTGGTCTTGCTTGCGCCAAGAAACTGGCATCGCAAAATGCGTCTGTTGTTCTACTTGCCAGATCCACAGACCAAATTGACAAAGAAGCGAAAAAGCTTTTAGACAGCGGGCAAAGTGCGATGGCAATTCAATGCGACGTGACGCGCTTTGAAGAAGTTAAACACGCAGTAGATCAAACCGTTGAGGCGTTCGGCACTTTGGATATTTTGGTCAACAACGCCGGCGTGATTGATCCGATTTCGCGACTTGACGACAGCGATGTTGACGCATGGAGCTTTTCTATTGACGTTAATGTTAAAGGTGTTTACTACGGTCTACGAGCCGCAGCTCCGATCATGCTGGCTCAACAAAGCGGCGTCATTATCAATATCAGTTCGGGGGCGGCCAATAGCGCACTTGAAGGTTGGAGTCATTATTGCGCAGGCAAGGCAGCAGCAAAGAAACTCACTGAGTGTGCGCACAAAGAATTCGCAGACCAAGGTATCCGCGTCGTTGGCCTCTCTCCGGGCACAGTTGCCACCGATATGATGGCAAAAATAAAGAGCTCTGGCGTCAACCCAGTGAGCCAACTCGACTGGTCGTCTCATATTCCGCCAGAACATGCTGCCGAGGCCGTGGCTTTTCTATGCGGTTCCCAAGGCGCACAATTCGCCGGCACCGACTTTTCAATCAAAACCGAAGAGGGTCGCAAGTTGGTTGGGCTTTCAAACTCCTAAACGAGAAGTGCTCTTACAGCCTGTAAGTCTGTGGGAGCTAGCCAATACAAACAAAGTAAACTTTAAGCACTTCAACGTCACCAAGATGAACATTAGATCACTGACGTAAGTGGTTTTCGAATACAATAAGGAGCTGTGCGGCCACTACTTATTTAACTCTTTACGCTCTTATCCATGGACGTTTTTCACGCAATAATCTTGGCGATAGTACAGGGGCTCGTTGAGTTCTTGCCTATCTCAAGCTCAGCGCATCTGATTTTAGTGCCAGAACTCTTGGGCTGGCCTGATCAGGGTTTGGCCTTTGACGTGGCGGTACACGTGGGCACCTTATTGGCGGTGCTTGTGTTTTTGCGTAAGGAGATCGCTCAAATCACACCGGCTTGGTTTAAAGGCTGGGGGAGCTTTAGCTGGAGTGCCGAAGGCCAACTTGGTTGGCTGATCATCGCTGCGACGATTCCTCTTGGCCTAGTTGGCTTGGTGTTAAAGGATTTTATCGAACTCAATTTGCGCTCAACTGCGGTGATTGCCGCCAGCACCCTAGTGTTTGGCCTCTTGCTAGCGTGGGCTGATCGGGGCGGCAAGACAAACAAAAAAAGCATGAATGAGCTTGGCTTGAAGCATTGCTTAATGATTGGCTGCGCGCAAGCCTTGGCGTTAATTCCCGGCACTTCTCGATCCGGCATTACCATGACGGCCCTGTTGGCATTAGGTTATAGCCGCACTGATTCTGCGCGATTCTCATTTTTACTGGCAATCCCAGCCATTGCCTTGCCGGGCCTGTTAAAATCGACAGAACTGGCGAGCAACGCAACTAGTAACGCAACTGGGGTTGATTGGTTAGCGATTAGCATTGGCGTTGGCGTATCGGCCTTGGTGGCCTTTGCTTGCATGAACGTGTTTATACGATTTGTTGAACGCGTTGGCATGATGCCCTTTGTTATTTACCGAATTTTATTAAGCTTGGTCATCGTGATGGTCTTGCTGTAGCCCAAGACATGAACGAATTAGATTTCAGGCAACGCTTTGTTTTTGATGAACTCGATGTGCGAGGCTGCCTTGTACGCCTTGAGAAAACCACAGCCGAAGTGCAAGCAACGCACCACTATCCAGATGCGTTGGCCGTGGTGCTTAATGAGTTTACGTTAGCGGCGGCGCTGCTTCGCGACAGTATTAAAATCGAAGGCAGCTTAACCATACAATTGCGTACTTCGGGCGCGCTGCAATTGCTGATCGCCGATTGCATGGACAATCGCAAAGTAAGAGCAATTGCCGAGTACGATGCCGAATCGTTGAATGCGTCGGATGCAATTCATCTAAATGAGTTTGGTCAAGGCGCGGTGTTGGCGATTACCATTACTCCTGTAGAAGGTGAGCGCTATCAAAGTATTGTCCCGATTGAGCACGCCAGCCTCGCAGATTGTCTGGAAGACTACTTTAGTCGTTCGGAACAACTTCCAAGCCGTTTTACCTTTCTTGCCGATAAAAGCAAAGGCCTGGCGATTGGCTTGCATGCTCTACCACCAGAAAAAATAAAAGACGAAAAACAATCGGCTCTGGATTTTGAGCGCCTGTCGATTTTGCTTGGTTCTTTGTCTGAAAACGAGGCTCTGACCTTAAGCTCATTTGAAATATTGACGCGGCTTTTTCATGACGAAAAGTGCCGTTTGTTTGATGCTCACACCATTGAGTTTGGCTGTGAGTGCTCTGAACAAAAATCACTGGATGCCATTGTCGCCCTAGGCCGTGACGAGGTGAAAGCAATCGTTTTAGAACAACGCGACCAAGGCATGTCTAAAGTAGTGGTAGACTGCCATTTTTGTTTTCAGCGCTATGAGTTTGAGTTGAACCAGCTTGAGTCGCTTTACCAATAACCCACGCACAAGAACCATCACATTTTCTAGCCACATTCGTAACAATGGGAACCTTAAAAGATCAATTATTAAAAGCAGGCTTAGCGACTAAAAAGCCCAAACAGCAAGCCAAGAAAAAGAAGGCGCCAACAGCGCCCAAGAAACAACGCGCCAAAGTTGGAGAGGCCACGCTTCGAGCACAACGCGCGATGTTAAAGAAAGCCAAGCGCGATAAATTACTCAACGAAGAACGGGTTAAAGATGCCGCCAAAAAGGCCAAGATTGCTGAAATCAAACAGTTGATCGATACCAATAAGCTGAGCCGTAAAGATGGTGAACTTGCTTACAACTTCACTTACGCCAAAAAAGTAAAGAAGCTTTATGTCACCGAAGAACAACAAACCCAGCTTAGCGCGAATAAACTCGGTATCGTCACTTTGGGTAACGACGTGTTTGATCTTGTGCCGAAAGACGTGGCCGACAAAATAATGGAGCGCGAACAGAATTTTGTGGTTCGCATTCAAGACCAAAGTAAAGACGAAACCGATGAATATGCTGACTATCAAATCCCCGATGATTTAAGCTGGTAAACGCGATGATCAAACCTAAACGGAACGCATCATAATGAATCAATTTTGGCTAGAAGCCGAGCGGTGGCTGCAATATAACTTGCCTCTGTATTGGCTAGTTGCCGCGGTGGGGTTTTTAGCCTTGTGTTGGTTGTTTGCCTCGCTGATCACGCGTAAGCGGCTTCGCCTGTTAAATGCTGAGCGAGAGGAGCTAGCGATTCTTAGAGCCAGCAATCAACAATTAATTGAAAGCCTGGATGGCGAGAACGCCCAACTTAAAACTCAAGTAAGTGCAAACAGCAACAAGCTCAATGAGCTTATTGCCCAAGCGGCTCAATTGAAGAGTAGCCGTGATGAAAAAGCCCAGCTACTGCAAGCCAATGAGAATGAACGCAATGGTTTGCGAGAAATCATCGAAAACAATCAACGCAAGATTAGCCACTTAGAAGCCGACATGCGCGAGCAGAGCGCCAAACTCAGCGCAGAGAAAGATAAACTATTGGAGCTGGAAAAGCGCTGGGCCAATATGCATGAAGCTCAGACCAATCAGTTCAAAGCCATCTCTGAGCAAGTTATTAAGAATCGTGAGGAAGCCTTCAGCAAACAAAACAATGAAGGCGTTGGCGCGCTTTTAAAACCCCTACAAGAACAAATTGCGGGATTCCAACAACGCGTCAACGAAGTTCATACAGAATCAGTCAAAGGCAACGCCGCCCTTAAAGGCGAAATTGAAAGCGTGATGAAAATGGGCATTCAAATGCGCGACGAAGCCAACAATTTGACCAGCGCCTTAAAAGGCGACGCGCAGCAACGTGGCGCCTGGGGCGAAGCGCAGCTTGAGCGCACCTTGGAACTCAGCGGATTGATTGCAGGCGACCATTACAGCAAACAAAGTGCGTTTATTGATGACGAAGGCAAGCGCAAACAAACCGATTACCTAATTAAATTGCCGGGCGACAAATGCATTGTGATCGACAGCAAAGTGTCATTGGTCGATTACGAAAGAGCCTGTTCGAGCGAGCAAGAATTCCAAGCCGCAAACATGAAGCGCCATGTCGTTGCGGTGCGTAAACACATGGACGACTTGGCCAGTAAAGACTACGCGAATCTGTCTGGCATCCACAGCCCCGACTTTGTATTGATGTTTATGCCGGTTGAACCCGCTTATATCGAAGCCATGAAACTCGACACCGAATTGTTTGCCTACGGGTATCGCAAGAATGTGATCATGGTATCGCACACAACGCTCATCCCGATTTTGCGAACCGTTGCCAATCTCTGGATGCTTGAACGAAGCAATAAAGAAGCGCGCCAACTTGGAGACGCTGCCAATGATATTTTCAACTCGGTAGCGACTGTGTCCGAAAGGCTCCGCTCGCTAGGCAATACACTCGGCACCGTCAGCAATCATTACAACCAAGCCGTCACCGCGCTTTCTGGCAAACAAGGTTTGCAAGGCAAAGTAAAACGCTTTACCGAACTTTCAAGTAAAGCCAGCAAAGAGATGCCCGAACTCGAACACAAACACCACGAGTTTGAAACCAATCGTTTGGAAGTAGAATCACTCAACGACGAACCGCCTAAAGACTAAAGTCGACTCGACGATCGTTGTCACGTATTTTGCTCTGTTTTAAGGCGCAGTGAATCTCGCGCAATAGAGATTTTCATATCTCAAACCGACGGTTTGACAAGAGGTTACTCATGCTTAAGAAATTTGTTTATCTGGTACTACTGCTCGCATTAGTTGGCCTTGTGTTTGTGTTTTTCTTTTTACCACAACAAGCCGATTCGGATTTAAACCCGGTGGTTGACCATCCACCTTATCCAGTCTCTGAACGTGCGCAAGCCTTGCACTCGCAACTCGTGGTGGGCGATTGGCACGCCGACACTATGTTATGGTCGCGCGACATTGGTAAAGAAAACGATTATGGCCATGTAGATTTACCACGCCTGCAGCAAGGCAATGTAGGCCTACAGATGTTTACCACCGTGACCAAATCACCAAGCGGCTTAAATTACGAGCAGAACAGTGCCGACGCTTGGGACGACATCACCACCGTGGCGGTTTTAGGCCGCTGGCCAATCAAGACTTGGTCTAGCCTCGCAGAGCGAGCGCTGCATCAAGCGAGGAAGCTGCATCGCTTCGCAAAAAAGCACCCTGAGGATTTAATGATCGTTCGCTCACAAGCGGGGCTTGAACAATGGCAAGAACGCCGCAAAACCAACCCCAAACTGGTTGGCGGATTAATCGGCACTGAAGGCTCGCATGCCTTAGATGGGCAACTTGAGAATGTGCAAACTCTGTATGACGCCGGCTTTCGAATGATGAGTTTACAGCACTTCTTTGACAATAAACTGGGCGCCTCTTTGCACGGCATCAGCCAAGGCGGTTTAAGCGAATTTGGCCGCCAAGTGATTCAAGAGATTCGCAGTCGAAATATTATTTTGGATGTCTCGCATTCATCTGAGCAGGTGGTTCGTGACGTTCTACAAATGAAAAATGGCCCAGTGGTAGTGAGCCACACTGGCTTCAAAGGGCACTGCGATACACAGCGCAATATTGCCGACGAATTAATGCAAGGCATCGCCGAACAAGGCGGACTAATCGCGGTCGGTTTTTGGGGAGATGTGATCTGCGGGGAGAACGTTAATGCCTTAGCCGACTCGATTATTTATGGTATTGAACTGGTAGGAGCCGAGCATTTGTCGCTGGGTTCTGATTTTGATGGCACAGTCGAAACCATCTTCGATACCTCTGAACTTGCGGCTTTAACCCACGCGCTATTAGAACGAAACTTAAGCGAAGCCGATGTGTCTAAAATTATGGGCGGCAATATGCTTCGCTTTTTGAGTGAGAACTTACCTGCTCAGTAACTGCCAACGGGCTGCGCTAACTGCTGTACTCAAATAGTACTCAAACAGTGACCTACGCCCGGCTTTGCTTAGCGTCATTTCAATATAAATCATAAAACCACAACTATGATCTACTATCGATATTAACTTTGGCACCCTAACAAGAATTACGAAACCGAACCGGCGATCTATTCTGTGCACTAAGTGGGGAACCCTCAATAAAGCTCGTCATCCTGACGAAAGTCAGGATCAAGAAAACCAAACACGGCTAAAAAACTCGATACACGCACACGGGCCTCACAAACTTGGCCAACGGTACGCCAACACATCCGCCAATGGATAATTGTGTTCGCGAACCTCATCGAGTTGATTGCCGCCCAACAATACGACTTGGTTTTCTTGTTTGCGAATAAAAAACCCAACATGGCCTTTCCATGTATCGTGGCCTTCTCGGGCTAAGACAGTAAGGCAACCAGGCCTTGGCGTTACTAAGCCATCGCCCCATTCTAACCAAGACTTCGCTAAAGCTGAGCCCGTGCCTTTGATGCCAGCTTGGCTTAATACCCAATTTGCGAACGACGAACACCATGCCACTTTATCGTCATAGCCTTCGATATTCGTACCCTGATGATACTCGGTGATCCGTGGGTTTGACGAACCCCGTGGAAATGAGCGCACGCCGATTTCTTTGCTGGCAATTTTTAACCAAACAGAGGAATCCATCTCACGCTTTTAGTGCTGACTTATCAACCCGTTTGATTGCCGAGGCGCGCGCGCGCGCCAAAGCCTCTTGGATTTGTTGGCCATCACTGTACTGAGCTGCGATGGCTTCTGCATCGACTGCTTTAGCCGCTTGTTGAAACTTCAAAAATAGGCCGGCCTGTTGATATTCTCGATTCTCAAACCCGGTGCGCCCTCGTGCATCAGCAAGACAACAAAGGGCAATTTGTTGAGCACGCTCATCATCCATCAATGCGCGCGTGCCGCTGAGCATTTTGACCACCGTGGCGGGTTTAAGCTCAAGCATTTTATGCATGTGCAAATGGTACTCGGCGACCGCTAAGGCTAGGGATTGATACTTCTTGGGCACTCTTAAGCGCTCGCATAAAGTTTTGATGATCGGCAGACCTGCCTTTTCATGCCCCTTGTGCGACGGCAAGACCGATTTCGGCGTCACGGCTTTTCCTAAGTCGTGGACCAATGCAGCAAAGCGCACTAAAGGGTCAGCGCTTAGCTTAGCTGCTTGCTCAACCACCATCAGCGTATGAATGCCAGTATCAATTTCAGGATGATACTTTGCTGTTTGTGGAATACCAAAGAGATCATCTACTTCGGGCAGCACGCGAGCCAAGGCGCCGCAGTCTCTTAGTACACTAAAAAAGGTCTGCGGCCGTTCGGTAAGTAACGCCTTATGCATTTCCTGCCAAACCCGTTCGGCTACCAAGGCATCGACTTCGCCGTTAGCGACCATGTCTTTCATCAAGGCTAAGGTTTCGTGTGCGATGGTAAAACCAAAACGTGCGGCAAAACGCGCGGTGCGCAGTATGCGAACCGGGTCTTCAGAAAACGCATCAGACACATGCCTTAGTATTCCAGCATTTAAATCGGCTTGGCCCCCATAAGGGTCGATGAGTTCGCCATTGGTATTTTGTGCCATGGCGTTAATCGTCAGATCGCGGCGTTGTAAATCTTCTTCTAGGCTAATATCTGGCGAGGCATTAAATTCAAAGCCTTGATAGCCGCGCGCGGTTTTACGCTCGGTTCGTGCAAGTGCGTATTCTTCACCGGTCGACTTGTGAATAAATACAGGGAAGTCTTTACCCACTGGCTCAAAACCAAGTTTCACCATTTGCTCTGGTGTGGAGCCAATCACTACCCAGTCTCGATCTGGCGCGGGTAAGTCCAATAACTGATCACGCACCGCTCCGCCGACTAGATAGACCTCAAGACCGTTCATAATCGATTAAAGAGGCTGGCCTCAAGAAACGCCATACTGCTCTCGATACGCCAGCATGCGATCAAGATTTTCTTGCTGATCATCCTGCTGCTTCAAATACTCAATCAAATCGCCCATCGTGGCAATCGCGACGACAGGAATCTCGTATTCTTGCTCAACTTGTTGAATTGCTGATTGCTGCATCAGCTCGCCGTCTTTTTGCCCAAGCTCTTGTCGATCCAACGCTAAAAATACAACCGATGGCTCAGCGCCGGCCTCACGAATAATGCCAACCGACTCGCGAATAGCCGTGCCGGCAGTGATCACATCGTCAATGATTGCCACCTTGCCTTCCAAATCTGCACCGACCATATTGCCGCCTTCGCCGTGATCTTTCACCTCTTTGCGATTAAACGCAAACGGGAATTCCTCTCCCGTATTATCGGCCAGCGCCATAGACACCCCACAAGACAAGGTTATGCCTTTGTAAGCCGGGCCAAATAAAACATCGAATTTAATGTCAGAATTGAGAATGCTCAAAGCAAAAAAGCGGCTGAACTGCAACATCGAGCAGCCACTGTTAAACAAGCCGGTATTAAAGAAATAGGGGCTTTTGCGGCCCGACTTTAGCTCAAATTCACCAAAACGCAGAACGCCGGTCTTTAAAGCAAACTCAATAAATTGTTCTTGAAAAGGCAGCACAGAGCACCTCCCGTTTTTGTTTTTAGGGAACCTCTGCAAAAATCTGGATGAGAAAATTGGGCAGTAGATTTTACGAAATTGAGGCGCGAAATGCGGTCAATAGTGAGCTATTGACAAGTTTCGCAACAAAAAGTTCGGGAAAT
This sequence comes from uncultured Arenicella sp., assembly GCA_937922925.1. GTDB lineage: Bacteria > Pseudomonadota > Gammaproteobacteria > Arenicellales > Arenicellaceae > Arenicella. The sequence continues at coordinate 13,577 of CALAKU010000038.1, forward strand.
CTGCTGCTTAAGGTTCCAGTCATGATATTTGCAGAGATTCCCTAGTATGATACTGACGCATCAAAAATTATCACCTTATTTCAATATGAAAGTCATCTCGGCAAATTTGAACGGTATCCGCGCCGCCGCGCGCAAAGGTTTCTTTGATTGGCTCAAAAAAGAAGACGCCGACATTATCTGCGTGCAAGAGCTCAAAGCACAAGAAGATCAAATCGAGGGCGAACCCTATCACCCCGCTGGATATCACACCTACTTTCATTGCGCCGAGAAAAAAGGGTATAGCGGCGTCGGCATTTATTGCAAACAAAAGCCCGATCAACTGCACATCGGTTTAGGCAAGGGTTTTGAAGATGTCGACAGCGAAGGCCGCTATCTGCAAGCTGATTTTGGCAATTTAAGCGTCGCGTCTTTGTATATGCCCAGCGGCTCCAGTAAGGAAGAGCGTCAAGAATTCAAGATCGACATGATGGGCCGATTCGAATCGAGACTTACTGAATTGGCCGGGTCTGGCCGACAGGTGATTATCTGCGGCGACTGGAATATCGTGCACAAAAAGCGCGACATAAAAAATTGGCGTGGCAATCAAAAGCGCTCCGGCTTTTTACCCGAAGAACGCCAATGGATGGACTGGCTATTCGGCGAACCCGAGCCCGAACTCGAAGGTGGCCGCGGCGGCCACGCCGGTTTCTACGACGCCTTTCGATTAATTAACGATGAAGACGAACAATACACCTGGTGGAGCAACCGCGGCCAAGCGTGGGCCAATAACACAGGCTGGCGTATCGACTACCAAGTGATCTCCGAAAGCCTTAAAGACAAAGTCAAACCGGGTTCGGAATTGATTTACAAAGACGAACGTTTTTCTGACCATGCACCGTTGGTGATTGAGTACGAGGTTTGACAGATTGGGTCCTGAATCAAGTTCAGGATGACTGGCTGAATCAACTAGTCATGCTGACGAAAGTCAGTATCAGGATGACTGGCTGAATCAACTAGTCATGCTGACGAAAGTCAGTATCAGGATGACGAACTGAATTACCTAGTCATGCTGTCCAAAGTCAGTTTCAGGATGGCAAACCGACTCGTCACCCTGATGAAAGTCTGTATCAGAACAAATAACTGAATTGCCATCTGGATTAAAGTCACGATCAGAACGAGGTGCACCCACAAGGTGTCATCATGACCAAAGAAGGTCTTCTACTAAAAACTCATCAAGATCACCCAAACCACCTCAAAGTGCCTACCGAATCACGTGCAAGACAAATATCATCCACAACTCGTCATGCTGATGAAAGTCGGGATCCATCGAACCACCCCGTCGCCAAATCCAACCACTCAGGATTACCCTTTTCGATCAAGGCTATCTTCCATGCGCGACGCCAATTTTTAAGTTGCTTTTCTCGCTGAATCGCCGTAACGACCTCATTCGATTGTTCAAAATACACCAGTTTTGTAAGCTGATATTTTCGGCTAAAGCCATCGATCATCCTATTTTTGTGTTGATACATTCGTCGCTTAAGATCAGACGTAACGCCGATGTACAAAGTACCGTGCTTTTTATTGCTTAATATATAAACCCATCCTTGTTTCAATGGTGTACCCTCCTTGGCTAGATACTAATTTCT
>CALAKU010000039.1 GCA_937922925.1 uncultured Arenicella sp.
TCAGATGTCACTACTTGCGATGGCAAATAAACCCCAGATGAATAGATTTTTGTTTTTAATTTAGTTGGTTGATACATTTTTCACTCCTAGTTTTAGGTGTCTTATGGTTAGACAGTTACAAAAATGTAAGTTTAGCAACTAATTTGGAGGTGTCTGGAAACAGACAGTTGACGAAATATTGATAAAACATCAATATTTGATTGTCCGGGGATCAATTATCGCCTCTGGACAGAAGAGCTTTAACCATCAATCATGGGCTTGATTGGGTAGCCGCGAAGACTTTGACGATCTAACTTTCGTGATCGACGATATGAGTCTTTAAGGTAGTCGGCAGGTAAAAAAGATAGTCGGCAGGTAAAAAGTGAAAAGACAGCTGGAAAGAAAAGGCGATAAATAAAAAAAGGCGCCCAGATTGATTCCATTAACTAATCTGGGCACCCGGGACGGCAGAGACTATTGTCCCCCCTTAAATGTGGACATGGTTGAATCATGGGCTGAAGGATTCAATCACACCAATCTCCGCCAGTCGGAGTCCGGGGATAACAGACTCCTAGCTCATCGTTTCGCTCTGTGGTTGGTGAGAGTTGCGAAACAATGGGGTTCTTTCTAAATGCTTATTTCAAACTGATCCCGTTTGCTTCAAGCTGATAAATCGTCTGGAGCACCCTCGAACAGGTCTCTCCAGAAACGTTACAAAACCACGCAAACGTACAACCTTTCATGGCGAATCGCACTCGACAGATGGCCTTTCTATGCGCCGTGACATCGAATTGGTGTGCCATTAGATTTGAGCATTATCATTAAAAACGATTTCACTCATGATTGTTAGGCTTGCCCCCAACAAATTTATTATTGCAAATCTCTGATCTTTTGCACAGACAAATATTACCTAATTTTCAGGCTTTTTCACCCCATGTCGTAATTGAGACACCAGTTTTTTGACCAAATGTCTATTTAATTGGATTTCTGACTGGCGAACTAATCTACGCGCCAATCCAAATTGCCCAGTCGGCTTTGCGAAGCCATGGCTTCGGGCATGTCTGCAAGCACCATTTCAGCCTCACAGGCAATCGTCCCATCTGGCAGAAGCACTTGACCCTCGGCCTTGCCTATTCGGCCGCTCACTTTTATCGCTTTGCCTATGGCCGTTAGCTCTTGCCCCATTGGCACAGGGTTGCGATATTTAGTTAGTAATTTCACCGTCATCATAAATCGATGGTGATCATTGACCATTGCGACTCGCCCGACAACTTCATCTAAGATCGTTGCCAGAATGCCACCATGTAAGACTCCGGGATAACCTTCAAAGTGCTTTGGCGGCGTCACTTTACTAACCACCATCGATTTTCCATCATCATAAAACGCCATGTGCAGGCCAGAAGGATTATCTCGCCCACACACAAAACACATTGACGCATTCGGCTGCTTATGAACACATTGATCTATAGACATTGATTTATGAAATTTGTTGGATATTGATGGGCAGCTCACGCACAATGAATTTAAGCTGTATTTGAGATGCCTGTTTGCGTTAGATGCTCTTTAGGTGCTCTCTTATCTTTAGGTATTCTATTAAGAGAAGCGCTTATTTTACGCAAGATTCTTCGTATTGTGCTTCACCGCCAACCAATGAGTTCGCCTCGCGCCATAAACGCTTAGATCGTGAACCGGAGCGACAGTAACAATGAATTCGTTTGCGGGTCTCAATTAGTTTTACGAATTCGTCGCGATCATCTGCGGTGATTTGATAGGACGAAAAAGCCAGCATCTTGAAGGGCAAGCCAATACGAATTGCTTCAAGCTCGATTTCACTGCAAGGGGTTTGGCCGACATCTTCGTCGTCGGGCCGATTACAAACCAGCAACTCAACGCCCATATCTTTGAACTTTTGTACGTCGTCGACCGTAATTTGGCCAGAAACGGAAACTTGGCTAGTGAGTTGTTCGTATTGCATAACGCTGCCTTTGTAAGATCGAATTATTTACACGACCTTACAAAGGAATGCCGCGACTAGCAAGTACCCGATGCCAATACTAATCAAGCAAGCGCTAATCAAGAATGCTGCTGTAGTTTTCGGAAAACACGTCACGACCGATGATGAGTTTCATTACCTCGGATGAACCTGCGTAGATTCGGCTAATACGCGCATCAGTGTACATCCGTGAAATCTCGTATTCATTCATGTAGCCTGCGCCGCCATGAAGTTGCACGCCTAAGTCCACCATTCGCCCTTGAATTTCAGAAGTCATTAATTTGACTTTGGCCCCTTCGATAGCGGTTAATTTGCCTTGATTGTGAAGGTTTACACAATAATCAACATAGCATTGCGCCATATCAATTTCAGTGTCCATTTGCGCCATCTGAAATTGCGTGTTTTGCATATCGGCGAGCCGCTGACCAAACATTTTGCGTTCCATACAGAACTCGCGCGTAACATTAAATGCGCGCCTCGCCTCAGCCAAATAGCCAACCCCGCCTAACAACCGCTCTTCCGCCAAGCCATGCATCAAGTGATAGAAGCCCTTGCCTTGTTGGCCTAAGACATTCTCTTTAGGAATCTTGACGTTATTGAAAAACAGTTCAGCCGTGTCTTGGCCTTTTAAGCCCATTTTCTCCAGATTACGCCCGCGCTCAAAACCGTCCATACCGCGTTCGACGATCACCAAAGTCATAGCGTGTGAATGCTCGGCGCCTTCGGGTTTGGCTGCCACAATAACCACATCGGCGTTGATACCATTAGATATATAGGTTTTCGAACCGTTCAAAACGAGGTGATCGCCTGCGTCCTTAACCGTGCTGCGCATTCCAGCCAAATCGCTGCCGGCATCTGGTTCGGTCATGGCAATAGCCAAAATCAATTCGCCCGTTACGCACTTTGGCAGGAATCGCTCTCGCTGCTCTTCCGTTCCAAAGCTCTTAAAGTAAGGGCCGACCAAGCGGCTATGTAAGGTGCAGAAAAAATCACTGCATCCAGCGCGCGCCGTTTCTTCAATAATGATTTGCTCATAACGAAAGTCCTCATCGCCTAAGCCACCATACTTTTCGTCGGGCCAAATCATCAGAAAGCCTTGCTCTCCAGCCTTACGAAACGCTGAACGATCGACGATACCCGCTTTTTGCCATTCTGGCATATGTGGCTTAATTTCCTCATCCATGAAGCGCCTGTAGCTCTCGCGGAAAAGGGTTTGTTCTTCAGTAAACTGTCTCATAATTGGTGTATTTTGTTGCTGGGTTATCAGGTGAGTTATGTGGTCGGTCTCTCGCCGAAGGAGTGCGCAAATTCAACGCCGTATTTATCTTATCAAGTATGTCTCTAAAACTTGAGGCCTCAATGACCTCGTTTATCAGAAAATAGGCAGTTGCTTGGTGCCGCCTAAGCCTCGCTCATAGCCCAAGCTAGCTGGGTTCAAAGTGAGTATAGTTGCCACGAGCAATCAATTGCCCGCGCAGCCCAACCCCCTCAGAAGTGACTAAAGCGTGCATGGCCGCTGCGTCGGCATTGATTGCCAGCGCTCTGTCGCCAGCATCGTTACGCACAACCAAAATTGCCTTTTTAGGTTGACCATTCTTATTGTAAATCACCGTATAGGTCTCTACCGTGGCTGGCCCTTGCAAATTAGGCTTAGTTGCAATTCTCTTAGACTGGTCTACTTGATACGGCTGAGGCTCTGCTTCAAAAGGCTTGCTAAGTTCGCTCGCGGAATACACGCCTATGGCATGTTTGGTGAGATACCAACCATTCGCATTTAAAAAGCCAAAATCGTTTGGATGCGCTCTTGCCCAACTCACCATCTCAGCAATGGCATGCATTGAATAATTATTGCCCGGCCCTCCAAAATAAGGCAAGCCTCCCGTTAGACTTAAGCCCCGGGAATCGTCGTGGGCAAGGCCTAGGGCATCACAGGCCATTTGAACGGCAGATGGAAAACAGCTGTAAAGATCAAACACAGCAATGTCGTCAACCTGCTTGCCTGCCATTGATAAAGCACGTTGGCTCAAATCCCGAATTGCCGTCGACTCATAAAAATTCGGCCGTTGGCTCAGATTCCAAATATCATTGCCACTGGCATAGCCGTGCAGAAAAACCCAGCGATCACGTGGAACGCCCATTGCTTTCGCGGTCGCCACGTTCGTCATCAAGGTCGCTGCCGACTGATTGACCATAATCATGGAATTCAGGCGTTTCGGGTAAGGAAAGCTAATCATCCGATTGTCGGCACTAACATTCAGCAAATCTTCGGCCGACCGAGCTTGCTGAAACCAAGCATTAGGATTAGTCGCCGCAACCTGTGTCATTCGCGCAAACATGGCGCCGATCGTTTTTTGATGGTCAGCGAGGCTTCGCCCATAGTGAGCACGCAGAGCATTTTCAAATAAGGGGTAAACGTTGGCGGGTAGATTCAAGTCGTAACGCCCTTCGTACTCAGAGTTACCCTCTTTGGCATCGCCTAGTCTTTTGGGGTTTACGCCGGTTTGGTCTTTCCACTTGCCTTTCGGCAGCAGCAAATTCCAGAACTTACTGAATCGCAAGCTCATGGTATCCAGCGCTTCGCCGCCGGCGAGCAATACTGTCCCGCATTCGCCTTTACTGATAGCCTGCGCAAAATGATTGACCAGCATCTGAGGCGTGTTTCCGCCAGGTTCACAATAAAACTGCTTTGCGGGATCAATCCCAAGTTTGCCAGCAACCTTGGCCGGGACATTCTTAATCAGGCGAGAAACCGGTGTTTTGACCTGCGCCGCGTCCACCGTTAAACCGACGACTGCAAGCGCGTCAACTTGATTAGCTATTCTGGCAACGCCGCAATCTTCGATTGCAAGCTCACAGGCCTTTACCATCATTTCAATGGGCGTGGGCCCATCCGCCGATCTCGATCGATCGGTAAACTGCCCTACGCCAATCAGCACCGGGGTATGCTTATCGCTCATTTGGTTTATTATTGTCATTACTAAAAGCAAGGGCGAGTTTAGCCTAATTTCAATGAGGAGAACGATGCACACACCTAATGCAAACCTAAACTTAGCGCAAACCTTACTCAAACGCGCTCAATTGAATCCAGAGCGACGTGCGCTAATCTTCGAGGGGCAAGAATTCAGCTATGCGGACATGGGCTCGAAGGTACGTAAACAAGCCCAAGTATTGAAAGACAGCGGCGTCTGTTTTGGCGATAGAGTCGGCTTTTTAGGATTTAACCAGCCGAGCTTTCTAGAAACCTTGTTTGCTGCCACGGCTATCGGTGCCATTTTTGTGCCACTCAATTTCCGCCTCACTGGTGAGGAACTCAAATTTATCATCAATGATGCGGGCATTCATTCGCTGATCTGCGACGATCCGCTTATTGCGCTGGTAGAAGATATTCGTCAAGACTTACCATGCCAACATTTTTTTGCCGCTGAGTCGCAAACAAAAAACTGGCGCGATTTACAAGCCGAAGTAACGGCGGCCGATGAGCTTAACGCAACCGTGGAAACTCAAGACCACGACGTTGCATTAATCATGTATACCTCTGGCACAACCGGTTTACCCAAGGGAGCCATGCTGACTCATGGCAATATCGCATGGAACAATATTAACTCCAGCCTTGCCTTTGGCGGATCGCGCGACGACATCAGCTTAATCGTAGCGCCGTTATTTCACATCGGCGGATTAAATGTTATTACTTTGCAAAGCTTTGCGATGGGCAGTGCCATTGTGCTGATGCGCAACTTTGAACCCGGCGCGGTGTTACAGGCTTTTACCGACTACAAAATTACCCACATGTTTGGCGCGCCAGCGATGTTTTTGTTTATGTCGCAACACGACGCATTTGCTAGCGCCGATTTTAGCCATGTTAAAACCTTGATCTGCGGCGCCGCACCGCCGCCTGAGTCTTTACTCACTTTGTATGCAGAACGCGGTGTGGATTTTTGCCAAGGTTACGGGCTCACCGAAACCGCGCCCTTCGCTAGCTTTCTAACGCCTGAATGGGCACTCAGCAAACTGGGGTCAGCCGGGCAACCGCCGATGTATACCGAACTCAAGATTGTTGATGACAGTCATAGTGAAGTCGCCCAAGGTGAGCGCGGCGAGATATGCATTAAAGGCCCCAACATCATGAAAGGGTATTGGAATCGCCCAGAGGCCACCGCCGAAGCCATTGATGAAAAAGGCTGGTTTCACTCTGGTGATGTTGGTTACCTCGATGAAGATGGCTTTTTGTATATCTGCGATCGGCTCAAAGATATGGTGATTTCTGGGGGAGAAAATGTCTATCCGGCCGAAGTCGAGAGTGTTTTGTTCAAACATGACGCCATTGCCGAAGTAGCCGTAATCGGTTTACCTGATGAAAAATGGGGCGAAGCCGTGACCGCCGTAGCGGCCTTACATAAAGATCAGGAACTGAGCCTGGAAGGCTTACGGGATTTTGCCAGCGAGCATCTCGCGCGCTACAAGTTACCCTTACAACTGCACATTGTTGATGCTCTGCCGCGTAATCCGGCTGGCAAAGTGTTGAAATTCAAACTCAAAGAAGAGTTGACGGGTTAGCCATACGCCGGGCTGGGCCGAGGTAACTAGAACCCAATAAGCTCGGGACACATGCTCGTTAAAGAGGCGCGAGCCCTAAGAGCTACCAGCGTTATGAGGCATAGAATTGGCCAAATACGCTGATAAATCGATCCAGTTCCGTTTCGTCAAGATGATTAATGCCGGCGGCTGCGGCACGACCACCGCCGGTTTCAAATTGCCGACATACTTGGTCTGCACCTTGTTTATTGTCTAGAGGGGCTCGAACACTTACTAAGAATCCACCGTTGTCTTTTTCAGTTAATACAGCGTGCGCTCTGCCTGGATTTAGATTCGCCAACTCATTGCCATAGACACCACTCACGCGCCTAGCCCAAGCTGCGCTTGGCAAGACATAAACCGCGACTGAGTCGCTCTCAACACTTGGCTTAGTTGACGAAGCCTTAGACATATCGCTTCGATAACCTTCCTCCAAGGTATTGAAGGTTTCTTTGTCTTGCTCGATGAACTCGACGGCGCTGGCAAAAAGAGAAGTGCGCTTGAACAATTCGGCCGGATCAAAATAAAGATCATCCAAGCTGGCACCGTAGCCGTTGTAGTTAATATAGACTCCTAGATTTTCCAATTGTCTTATCCGTGTGCCTGAGAGATCCAACGGCTTGGCCAGACCCAGCGCAGAGCGTTTGAGATTGTCGCCAAAGGTGCCGACCACCGCCCACTCGAGATACTGAGAATCAAGGTATTGATTAATCAGCAAGGAGGTACACACATCTGATGTGGTGTTGATCAAGCTGTTTAAGGCGCTGTGCTCGGGGATATCACCTGCAAAATGATGGTCGCAATAAAACACCTGTGCGCCAGCATCCAAGAGGCGATTTAAGTCGGCTTTGTTTTTGTCCATGGAAATATCCAGGGCCGTCACTACATCGCCGGCCTTGGCATCAACCCGCTTTAACAAATTAATATCACGCTTGACCCCAGTCACCAGTACAGACTCTTTCGGCTGCGCTAGGCGCAATTGTGTGAGCGCGCAGATTCCATCTGCATCGCCATTAAAACAATCAAATACTTGCATCATCTCGGCCTTGGTTACGTTTACTTGGGAATAGCTATTAGCTATCCAAACTTTGATAATAGTCCATCAAAATTTGGGCCACTTCCGGGCGAGAAAATTCTGGTGGCGGCGCAATACCTTGCCCGAGGAGTTCGCGCACTCGAGTTCCCGAAAGAATCACAAAGTCATCAAATTCATGATCTGGCACATCACGCATCATCACGACTTGGTTCAGCTTTTTCGAATACGCGGTGTGATCCGCGTTAAAAATTTCTATCTCTAGTGCATCGTCAGGCACTTGCTCATCGAAAATACCTTGCGCGTCGAACGCACCATAGTAATCCCCAACACCGGCGTGATCACGGCCAATAATGAAATGGCTTGCGCCCATATTCTGGCGAAACACCGCGTGCAATACCGCCTCGCGCGGGCCAGCATAGAGCATGTCGAAACCGTAGCCGCTCACCATAACGCTATTGGCCGGGAAATAGTGTTCAACCATTTCTCGAATCGACGCATCTCTGACATCAGCAGGTATATCCCCAGTTTTGAGTTTGCCCAACAGCATATGAATAATACAGCCATCTGCATTGGTTGCCTGCATGGCCATTTTGCACAGCTCTTCGTGGGCTCGGTGCATTGGGTTGCGCGTTTGAAACGCGACCACGTTTTGCCAGCCGCGCTCAGCGATTTCAGCGCGAATTTGTACGGCGGTTCTGAATGTGTCGGCGAACTCAGTTTCAAAATAAGAAAAGTTCAGCACCTCAAGCGCGCCCGACACCAGCATATTGCCTTGCGCCAAAAATGCGGCCACACCCGGATGCGCCGCGTCTAAGGTGCCATACACCGCATGGGTTATTTCTTCGATATCAGCCTCGCTTAAGTGCTCGACGGCGTCTACCGTTTGAATCGCGATCACCGGATGGCCTTCAACGTTTGGGTCAAGCAAGGCAATGCGCTGCCCTTGTTTTAGATCAGCTGCTTCGTTCAATAGATTCAGAACCGGCACCGGGAAAAAAACGCCCTCGCTGGTTGTCATCGAACGCGCGACGGATAAGACATCGGCCTTATTCATCAAGCCAGTTAAGGGCGTAAAGTAACCCCCACCTAACATTGCGGCATTGGCTGCGGTCGCCGAACTCACCAACACTTGTGGGAGTTGTTCGGCTTCTTTAAGGAGTTCAGCGCGCTGTGCGGCTGAGTCGACAAACAAAGGCGTAAGCGCCTCGGCTCCATGAGGTTTAATCACAATAAAATCCTAGCGGTATAAAATAAGAAAGCGTTGTTCTTGCAAATATTCGAGTACAGCTTCAACCTCTTCGTCTAAGCTCATCTCGTCGGTGTTTAGTACAATCTCTGGGGTAATAGGCGCTTCGTATGGGTCATCAATACCGGTAAAGTTTTTGATCTCGCCGGCCCGCGCTTTTTTGTATAAACCTTTAGGATCGCGATGCTCTGCTGTCTCTAAAGAGCAGTTAACATGTACTTCAATGAAGTTGTAGCCGCCCTCTTCGTGCAGCCTGCGAACCTGTTCACGGTCTTCTCGATACGGGCTTATAAAACTGTTTAGGCAGATGATTCCGGTATCGCAATAGAGCTTGGAGATCTCCCCGATTCGGCGAATATTCTCGGTACGATCTTCTGCAGAAAAACCCAAATTTTTATTGATCCCTAGGCGGATATTATCGCCATCAAGTCGGTAACTGAGTTTGCCAAGTTTGTGCAGAGCTTTTTCAACGGCAACGGCCACGGTGCTTTTGCCCGAACCCGACAAGCCAGTAAACCAGATAGTGACGCCTTTTTGGCCTAAGCGGTTAAAGCGGTCAGCGCGAGTTACCTCGCCATCATGCCAAGTTACATTGGTTGCTTTTTGATCTGTCATTTTCTTGAGTTTTGATGAAATAGTTATTTAAGAGTTTTCTGTGTTTGTATCGCCTAAAAAGGCAATACATCAACCATTTGAGCTTTGTCGCAATCGCAAAGTGCCGTACAAAATAAAATCTGAGCACTGCTCAATGGTTTCAAAGAGCTTGAGCGATTTATCACGCGCCAAATTAGCGCCCCAGGTATTGCATAAACCGATAATCGAGTACGCCGCAAAATGGGTATCAATGTCCTCGCGAATAACACCGCTCTTAATACCTTGGCGCAAGGTTTGTTCGAGAAGTTCGCGATAGGTTGAACCCAGTTCTTTAATTCGCACGCGCCGCTCTTTGGGCAAAAACAAACGTTGCTCATTGTGAACCTTGAGCGCGTAATCGGTTTGCGCGTACTGGCTTAAATGCGAGGTTACAATCGCTAACATCTTGGCTTCGAACGGTTGTTCTTTGGCGCAAATCTTCGTCATTCGCTCGACGTAATTGTCAAAACCGTATTCGCACACTTCTTGTAAAGCCTGCTCTTTGGATTTGAAGTAGTAGTACAAACTCCCCTGCTGAATGCCCATGGCTTGGGCAATGTCTTGCGTGGTTGCACCATGGAAGCCGCGCTCGGCAAACACTCGCGCAGCGGCTTCAATTGCCGCTACTTTTTTGCGCGCGTACTTTATTCGCGCTCGCCCAAGGGCGATGGGTTTGTTGAGTTCCGAGCTATTCATTTCTGATCGCCTGATTGATTCGCTGCGCGAGTATATCTCGTTATTTCAAAAAATCTATAGCTCTATAGAATTTTTCTAATAATTATTGAAAAGGGTTATATTCCGTTAAGTTATATCTATAGATAAATTGAAAACGGCTAAACCCTAATGTTGGAACAACAAAATCTAAAAGAGATAGAGCGCTTGGCTCGACTAGCCATGGCGACGATTCTGATTGTGGCAGGCACCAGTAAATTTTTTAGCGATGGTGGCTTCTTAGGATACTACTCTCAGCTCTTCCAAGGGGATTTACGAATTCAACTGCCTGCGGTTCTAGTCAACGGGTATCTCAGCCTAATTCCATTTATTGAGGTGGGTTTGGGAGTCTGTCTATTGATTACGCGGCTAAGAAAAGCCGCTCTCTACGCGTGGTTCCTTTTTATGTTAAGCCTGCTAATTGGGCATTATGTTTTGCAAGAGTGGTCTGCGGTAAATCAAATGCTACCGTACTTCTTTTTGGGCTTTCTCAGCATGGCCTTGCCAGCGCATGAACGCCTACTGGCGAGGCCTATATTGCACTAGCTGGCAGCCTTAATTTCGGCTAAAAACTGCTTGGGGTCGAACTGTGGCCGCGCCAAGCCTCTAGCATTGCTTTTTTCGATGCGCCGTACCCAATCGCATATCTTTTTATTAACCTCGCAAGGAACACCGAGGGCATGAGCGTGTTCTACCACTGCGCCATTTAAATAATCGATCTCTGTTAAGCGCTTGTCATTTAGGTCCCACCACATAGAGGTTCGCACCGTGGGATCAACCTGCAGCATGCTGCGCCCAATGATCTCGAAAGCCCAATTCGGTAAGGCCAATATGTGAGGTATCCAATGCATCGGCACCGCAGCCACCTTTGGTAATCGCAATTGCTTGTTATTTGTAACAGCCAAGCATTCTTTCATGGCCAAGGCAATAATGCGACGATACGGGCGCTCACTTAGCATTTCTCTAACCGGAATATTGGCCAATGCATTGACCGCGTTGGCCAGGTTAATCTGGAGCTTTGCCCAACTGAACTCCTCGAGCGCTTCGATTGATTGGGTTGGCAATACCGAGCTATCAAGTGACGACGCCAAGTTATCACCGTGGTGATCAAAGTCTTCTATCACTAGAGTGCCTTCAGAGCCGCGATGTAAGTGTGCGTCGGCTAGGTGCGCCACATTGGATTGCATAATCGCGCGCAAAACACGTTGCCTGGGAAAGGTGGATCTCACGATCTCATCGCTTCCCAAGCCATTTTGGCAACATACGATGACAGTGTTCTCGCTGACGATGGGGGCAAGGTCAACGATTGCTTGCTCTAGCCCCGTGCATTTAACCGTAAGCCAAATAAAATCAAATTCATGCTCTGACAAATCGTCAATGGCGCTGTGAAATTCAATGGAATCGGTCTCTAAGGAATTTCCTCGGTAATCGGTCACGCGTAAGGTATCGGCAAAGCGACTGCGCAGATACTCGCGGCCAAAGACAATCACTTTGCGTTGCTTCTTAGCCGTGCTGCCCGCGGCAAGGCTGCCCGCGGCAAAGCTGCCTGCCATAAAACCACCGATTAAACCGGCACCAAATATCAAGTGTGTTGTCATGTTAGCATTTACCGTTTAGTTCTCGAGCCACTGTTCAGATTAATCCAAATGCCACTCATGGTTGATAGTAAATGATTCAAAAAAAACACCTTGCCTCTAAATGACCTCATCTGAATCCGTTGTTGCCAAACCGTCTGCCACCGTCATTATATTGCGAGAGCGCGAAAGTGGTATTCAGGTTTTGATGGTGCAGAAAAACGCGAAGCTTAACTACGGCGGCAATTGGGTCTTTCCGGGCGGCATGCTCGAGCCTGGTGATATGGGAGACTCTCAGCTTGAGCAAGCACAAGCCGCCGCGGTAAGGGAAACACATGAGGAAACGGGGCTTAGCCTAACTATCACGAATTTAGTGCCGTTCTCTCACTGGGTCACGCCACTCGGGCTTGCGAAGCGCTACGCTGCTTGGTTTTTTCTAACCCACCTTGAGAGAAACCAAACCGTTAATATTGATCAACAAGAGATCGTTGATTCTGTTTGGATTGAACCATGTACGGCGCTGCATCAGCACGCAACCGGCCAAATGCAACTTAATGGACCCGCCTTTGTGAGTTTAATTAATTTGAGCGAATACCGAACCGTTGAACACGCTCTAGAGGCGACGAGCACGCAAGAAACCGAGATGTATGTACCCAGAGGTTTTCAGACAGACGAGGGTTTTATCACCTTGTTCGCCGATGACGATGGATATGATTTACCGCCGGAACAGGCCACGGGCTTAACAAAAAATCGGCATCGAACCCTAATGTATCGTGACAAACCTTGGCAGTACCTTCGTGATAACAAGCCTTCAAAGGCTGAATCCATCAAGCCCTAATCGACGCTGACTCATCTCTGCCTATTCTGGGTTAGCACACCGTAGACCAACCAAACTAGAGTCAAACTGGCAACCAAGGCGCTCATTAGAAAGAACTGCTCTAACACAGTCATTAGTTGAGGGTAAACCGCTGGCTCAATAGTGGTATCGCCTAAATGTCGACCCATTAAAAAAGAGATCACACTTAAGCCGATAAAGCCGCCCATAGTGCGCAAGCCGTTCATTGTCGCCGAAGCCGACCCAATCAATTGGGGAGACACCGAACTCATGCTGGTGTGCATAAGCGGAGCGTCCATCAAACCGAAACCGGTGCCCATTAGCATTAAGGCAACGACAACGATAAAAATCGGCGAGTCAGGCGATAAACTGGCCAACAACCAGCACGCAGCCAGAAACAAAAACACACCAGCGAATATCAAATATCGGGGTAAAAAGCGTTTACCTAACCAACCTGCAGCTGGTGACACACACACGGTGCACAAGGCTTGAATCAACAAAATAAAACCCGTGGTTTTTGCATCTATGCCGCGCAAGTATTGGAAATAAAGTGTCAAGGTAAACGGCAAAGCCATGACACTTAAATACAATAGAAAAACCGAACTCCCGAGAATTAAGAAGGTTCGATTTTGAGTAAATAATCCCACTTGCAACAAGGGGTCGCGGCGCTTGGTTTGAAACCAACAGAACGCACCAAAAAAGAGTAACCCCATCGCTAACAAAAGTTGGCCGCGTGGTTCACCGGCGTCAAAAACTCCCACTGCCAATACCGAGAGCGACGTGGCGTATAAGAAAAAATCAAGGAACCTCAAACGCGTATTTCGATCGCCATAGCGCTCCCAGCGAAGCGCTTTTATTCCAATCACGGCCAATACAAACAGCACGGCGCTAGGCACCAAAAATACCCAGCGCCAATGTAAGTATTCGAGCACCACACCACCAAATACCGGCCCCAGCACAATACCGAGGTAGGCAACCGAAATGTAAATCCCCATTACTTTGACCTTTTGCTCTTCTGGAGGAACACTCATCAACAAGGCAACCGCGCTGGCAAAAATGAGGGCGGCTCCAACTCCGCCCAAAACGCGAGAACCAATCATCATCCAGTCGGTGACAGCAACACCAGCAATTGCAGAGGACGCGCTCGCCACGAATAAACCAAGGCAAAATAGTCGGCGGCGACCAAATTTGTCGGCAAGCTTGCCAGCAGGTAAAACGAAAATAACACTGCCCAGCATCTGCATTAAAGTGAATGAGCTGACTTGCTCTGCAGAAAGCCGTAAGTCGGCGGCAATAGCCGGGATCGCCAGAGTCGAGGAATGCATCAACAAGGGCGCAATGAATGAGCCCACTAGGATAATTAGGAGCGAAAGCCCCAAATGATCAATGGCGGCATGTTGCGAAACAACAGGCTTAGAACGAGCGGGCTTAGAATGAACGGAATCAGAGGAAGGCGACATAAGACAAGTAGAATATAGGGATGGCGATAAAGCCAACTAAGACCGAGACAAGTAGGAAATGAGCCTGACCTTAGGTAGCACCTGCCAGAACCCTTAAAGAATCTGAAACCAAAAAAACAGTATAACGTGTTGGCGCCGCAAAAATACTAACTAAAAAAACACTGGCAAAATTGACGTTGCCGAATATCGAAAACACTTAGTCTAAAATGGCAACGAGAAGATTGGCTCGAAATTCATTCCAGATGATTGGGACACAATAGGTTCGCAAGCCGCTCGCTACTTTTATGTCGCCCAAAGTGCCGCAGGCCACCAGAGGCGGCGATACGCCAAATTCGGCACCGAGTTGTTCGCGTGCATTGCCTGCCAAGGTGTTTGCAATCT
This sequence comes from uncultured Arenicella sp., assembly GCA_937922925.1. GTDB lineage: Bacteria > Pseudomonadota > Gammaproteobacteria > Arenicellales > Arenicellaceae > Arenicella. The sequence goes on from CALAKU010000039.1 coordinate 14,421, forward strand.
CGCCAACCAGATCTAAGTGCAGCTCTTCTGCTTGATCATCGACATTGGCTTGAAACTCAGAAATGCCAATCAGCAGAGCGCCTAACATTCCTGCATCGGCCGAAAAAACAACATGCCCTTTGTAGGCTCCACTAATGCCAATCACACCGCTGTAGTGGCGAACGTGTGGATGCAGTTCTTCGACTAAAAATGGGCTGCTTATCTGCGCAGGAAAATCGCTCACCATTTCAAAATAATGAGCCGCCGCGTCGATAAAGACCTGAATTTGTGCGCCGTCCATGACGAATTAAAGATTTTCTACCAGCTTGGTGACGGCAGATTGAAGTTGTTGTTTTGAAAAGGGTTTAGCGACAAACCCATAAGCCCCTAAGCGCAACGATTTGAGCGCTGTCGCTTTGTCTTTCAAGGCCGAAATCACTAAAATTCGAACACTTGGGTCAATTTTGATCATTCGTCGAATCGTCTCGGTGCCATCTATTTTGGGCATGGTTAAATCCATGGTCACGACCTTGGGCCTCAAACTCTTGAATTCATGCAGCGCTTGCAAACCATCTTGGGCAGCACCGACAAACTCAAAGCGCTCACCTTGAAGAATATTCTCTATTTGCTCGCGCATGATTCGCGAGTCATCAACAACCATAAATCGAATCAACTTTTTATTCATATCTAGTGACTACCTACCACCGGCTACCACCGGAATTTCCATCACAAATTTAGTGTATCTGCCGGCTTTAGAACTAATCGACACTCGACCGCCCAAGCGAGTCAAATCTTCGCGGACCGCATCTAAGCCAACGCCGCGACCGCCATCTAGGTCGGCGCTGTCTTTTGACGAGAATCCCGGCAGAAACAGGTACCTCAATAAGGCGCGATTCTCAACATTTGAGGCGTCTTTGGCATTAAGCAAGTTTTGTTTGACCGCACGTTCTTTGATCTTTTCGAAGTTTAAACCTTGGCCATCGTCTCGAACCACTAACTGTATTGCTTGGTCCGATTTACTCTTGATGTTCACGTTCACTACGCCAAAACCAGACTTATCTTTGATCTGCCGAATTTGCGGTGGCTCAATGCCGTGTACCACGCTGTTGCGCACCAACTGCGTAGTGATCGTCTGTACTTTTTCGCTGATTGCCGGATTCTGATCTAGCAATTCGAGCCCATTAATGTCGAGCACCGCATGTTTGCCTTGGCGTTGGCTAACGTGTTGAACCAAGTTGCCCAAACCCTCTGCGAACGCACGCTGGCTTTCTGGCAGCTCGCTCTGGGCCATCAGGCTCATGCTAATTTTCGAGTCGTCGTCTTCCTCGACGGCATCCAACGCCAGCGTTTTAAGCTGTGGCACCAAACTCCTAACCACATCGGTCTCCTGAATCATCTCTTTGAGACGCACCGTTAACTCAAGAAGATCTCTTCCATCCATAATTTCAAGCTTTTGCAAGGACTTGATCTGGCCTTCAAAACGATGCATCGCGTTCTCAAAAAGAGGTAAACCAAGACTGGCGGCATCGCCTTTAATTCGATGAGCACTGCGAAAAATATCGTCGAGCTTAGTACGGAATTCAGCCTGGCTAAGGCTTTCGTCCGCCAAAATGCGATTCATAACCCGCAACTCAGTGGCGGCTCGATCACAAAACCCATTTAGCTTTTCTGGTTCAACGTGCAATAGGCCAACAAACAAACTCATGCGCTCTTTTTGCATGGCCTTGGTGGATTCTAATTCTCGGCGCAGCTGAATCTCTTCGGTAACGTCGACCACGGTTACCAGAATATCACCTCTGCCGTCGCGCGCTTCGTCGTGAGTAAAACTAAAATCTAAAAACTTTAAGTGGGCTTGGCCATTGGCATCGATCACTTGTACCGGCAATTCTTGAAGAGGATTAACGTCTTGCATTAGCGCAGGCACAACGCGGCCCTCACGCAGCAATTCAATGTATTCGCGGGTCAGCTCTAAATTGGCCGCCGAAACCAAATTTCGTAAGACCCCAAAAAAATCGCCTTCTATTGGAAATTGCCAACCCAAAATATCGTTCACGGCAGCGGATTTTTTCGCGCTAATTTGATTGTCTTTACCCACCAGAAACAAGCCGCTATCAACCGATGCCAGTATTTGATCACTTTCGGCGCTGACTTTGGCGGCGTGGCGCTCAGCCCGGCCCAAGCGTTGCGACATACCCCACACCGCGAACAGGCTCGATAGAACCGCGAACAATAAGGCCGCAAATTCCGCCCACTGAATTTGTGCTCTTCGCTGTGAAAACGCTTGATTTTGTTGATTGGCTAAAGCGGCAAATGCAGTGACGTAGGCCGGCTCGTCTTTAGCTCTCATGGCGGCGCTTATGGCCTTGATCGCTTGCAACTGGCTTGAGTCTGACGAGGCGCTTAGATGCCATACCAGCCCTTGGGCATCGGTGAGTTGACCACCATCACGAATGGTTACAAGGTGATTGACCACACTTGTATTGAGAGATTTTACGTCTTGTCCTTCACGCTTGAGTCGCTCTGAAAGTTCCGCTGTGCGGGTTGCCAATGCTTTATCGCTTGCCAACACATCAGAATGAAGGTGCCGAATACTCGTCACCGCCACTAAATTAACGATCACAAGCAGGCAAACCAACCCCACGAACCCTGTTGCGTGTTTAAGGATGGCCTTAAACATGTACGGATTTTTCTTGTTATTTTATCGTGCGAGGATAGCCAGAAACCCAGACTCCTGTCTATAAAAACCGTTCGTGGCATCCAATCCATGGCGTGTGGCGCAAATCAAATTGCTTGGTTTTTACTAAATTGAAACAACAATAAGGTATAGTTAATCGTCCAGAAAATCAGGAGAATGTAGATGCCAAGCTTTACCGTCAATGGTCAACCGCAGCGTGTTGACGTTGAGTCCGATACCCCTCTTTTGTGGGTAGTACGCGACGAACTCAAATTAAAAGGCACAAAATTCGGTTGCGGCCTAGCCCAGTGTGGTGCGTGTACAGTACATATGGACGGACAGCCGATTCGCTCATGTGTCACACCAGTGGCAGCCGTTGAAGGTCGCGAAATCACCACGATCGAAGGCATCAAACCACAAAATGGCGAATATCACGTGTTGCAGCAGGCTTGGATAGACGAGCAAGTGCCACAGTGCGGTTATTGCCAATCGGGGCAAATCATGTCGGCCGCCGCATTATTGAGTAATAACACCAATCCAAATGACGCCGACATTGATGCGGCCATGTCGGGCAATGTGTGTCGCTGCGGCATGTACGACCGTATCAAAAAGGCGATTAAGCTCGCGGCCAGCCGCCTGGGGTCCGATCCAGCACCGCTTGGTGATTCATCAGAGCAGGAGTTGCAAAATGGGTAAGTGGAGTAGACGCGCATTTTTAGCTACTGGCGTCATCGCCGGCGGCGGCTTGTTGATTGGTACGGGTATTGCGATTGGCATTCGCCCTGGCCATAGAACGCCGGAATTAGCCAAGATGTTCCAGGGCGACAACGAAATCATGGTTAACGCTTGGGTTAAATTATTACCCGACAACTCGATCAAAGTTATCGTGCCGCATTGTGAGATGGGCCAAGGCGCTCACACCGCCTTACCCATGATGTTGGCCGATGAAATGGACGCCGATTGGTCAATGGTTTCGATGGAAGAAGCTCCCGTGCATCCCGAGTATGCCAGCATGCACATCGCGCGCGATTTTATGCTGCCTATCGAAGTACCCACCGTATTAGAAGACACTTTAAATGGTGTGTTTCTTAAGGCAGCACAGTCAATGAACTTCCAAATCACCGGTGGCAGCTTCTCGGTTCGAGGCACAGGGCAATGGGGAATGCGCCGCGCCGGCGCAGCAGCACGAGAACTTTTGGTTCATGCCGCTGCCGAAGAATGGGGTGTTCCTGAAACAGAAATAACCACCGAAAATAGCCACTTAATCCACGCCGCCAGTGGTCGCCGCGAGCCTTACATTTCGTTCGCAGAAGCCGCAGCAGCGCACAAGGGGCCAGACAACCCCAAACTAAAAAGCCCTGATCAATTTAAGATCATGGGCCAAAAAGTGGCTCGCTATGACATTCCCGCTAAAGTCGATGGCACCGCAGTATTCGGTGTCGACGTCGATCTGCCGAACATGAAGTACGCCTGCGTGCGGTGCGCGCCGGTTTTCGGCAGCACGCTAAAGTCGATGGACGCTAGCCAAGCCGAAAACATGCCCGGAGTACTCTCGGTCGTAGAACTTGATAACGGCGTCGGTGTGGTGGCCGAACGCTATTGGCAAGCCAAGAAGGCCTTGGATAAAGTCGTTGCCGAGTATAATGAACCAGACACTGCGCTTTCTGACAATGACACTATCTATGCGCAGTTTAGGCAAGATATGGATTCGGCAGTAGCCGAGGGCAAAGAGCAAGAAGACGTAAAACTGGGCGACGCTCGCGGACAATTGGACAAAGCCGAGAATGTCATAGAAGCTGAGTATTTAGTTCCTTATCTCGCTCATGCCACGATGGAACCTCTCAATGCCACGGCGCGCGTTTCTGGCGATCGAATCGAGCTTTGGAGCGGCTTGCAAAACCCTTTGGGCACGCGTAATTTCCTTGCCGAAGAATTCGGCTTTGAAGCCGATAAAGTCGTTATCAATAACGTTTATTTAGGCGGCGGCTTTGGTCGTCGGGCGCAACAAGATTACCCCAAGCAAGCGGTACAACTTGCTCAGTCTTTACCTAGCGGCACGCCAGTAAAGATGGTGTGGTCACGCGAAGAGGACATTCGCCAAGATCGATATCGCCCGGCCATCATCAGCCGATTCAAAGGCGCGCTCGATGATACGGGCATGCCCATTGCGTGGGAAAACCAGTTTGTCGACAAACATGAGCCAGTCGAAGCACCGATGATTCCTTACGCGGTCGAAAACCAGTTTGTGCATTACACGGGCAGCCCTACACATATTCCTTTCGGCCCATGGCGCAGTGTTGATCACACTCAGCATGCGTTTTTCACTGAATCTTTTATCGATGAACTCGCGCACGCTGCGGGCCAAGATCCTTACCAATACCGCCGCGCTTTAGTCAAAGATAATCCACGCTTTCTAAAAGTGCTGGAAACCGCCGCAAAGATGGGCGATTGGGGTAAGGCGCTACCAGAGGGCTGGGGCCAAGGCATTGCCTTACACCAATCTTTTGGCACCATCGTGGCTGAAGTAGTGGATGTGAACATGACCTCTGGCAAGCCTAAGGTTGAGCGCGTTTTTTGCGCGGCCGATCCAGGTTATGCAGTGAGCCCCGATGGCTTTGCAGCGCAAATGGAGAGTGGCATCATTTATGGTTTAACCGCCGCACTTTTCGGGCAAATTGACATCAAAGACGGCGCCGTGCAGCAAAGTAATTTCCACGACTATCATATGGTTCGCATGAAAGATGCACCGGCTATTGAAGTCGAGATTATTAATAGTGGTGAAAAAATTGGTGGCGCTGGTGAACCCGGCACACCGCCGATTGCGCCAGCTGTCACCAACGCGATCTTTGCGATCAATGGCAAACGCATTCGCGAGCTGCCTATCAGTAAGCACGTTTAAAACGAGTTAGATCGCGATCAATTCGGGCCGTTTGCGGATACCGCAGACGGCCTTTTTTATCGCCTCGCGTTTCAATGTACCCGGCTTGTTGCTTGTTTTATTTTTGAATTCCGCGCGTTAACCCTCGAGCGCTTTGTTTGATCACGCGGCCTAATTTTCCTTTCAGCTAACTTGCTACTCTATTCAGCCAACTCGCTGCTCCATTTAGCTAACTCGCTGCTAAGCGATGCGCCTCCAAAATGGCTAGGATTTGTTCATTCATTGGCACTCTTTTACCCTGTTGAAAATCATAATGAACTAACCGCGCATGGTTTTCTGCCGCGATCAAACTCATCTTAGTGCTGTATATCGCATGCTTTAGAGTAAATTCGCTTTCCTTAATGTCAGTGACAGCAGTGCTAATAACCACACGGTCAGGAAACGTCACTGGTACTTTAAATTTGCAATCGGTATACGCCAGCGCAAAACCGGCCTCAAGTTCGGAAGGATCAAGGCTGCTCAAACGTGGAAACAAGGCGGTCAGAAAATCTAGACGGGCCGATTCGCAATAATAAAAGTAGCGCGTATTATTAAGATGCCGCATGGCGTCCATATCGCCCCACTTCACGTTGATCGAAAATACGCTCGGATAGCCCGTTAAAAGCTCTTGATCGGATTTACTATTCATACCATTCAAATTAGGTTGTTAATGCCGCTCAATAGACTGGTAATAAATCATTTAATTCACCAATAAACTTTAATCGCGGTTTGCAGTGCATTACTATTCCTGCGTTTCCAGTAATAAACAAGAGCCTTATGTCAGAAGCGATAGTAATTAGTGGCGCGGGGATTTGGAACCCGCCCAATGTGCTCACCAACGAAGAATTGGTGGATGGCTATAACCGCTATGCCGAGCATTTTAATTCTGAGAATGCCGATGCGATTGCGGTGGGCGAGATCAACGCGGTGCCCTTATCCTCGGCGGAATTTATCGAAAAAGCCTCTGGTATCAAGCAGCGCTATATCTATGTGAAAGATGGGGTTTCCGACATTGCGCGGATGAAACCCAAAATTGAAAATCGCTCAGAAAGCGAACTCTCTCATCAGGCTGAGTTTGCCGTGAATGCCGCAAAAATCGCACTAGACGATGCCGGTAAAACCGCCGCCGATATCGACGTTGTTATTGTCAGTTGCGCCTATACCGAACGGGCCTACCCCGCGATTGCAATCGAAGTTCAAGCTGAATTAGGTATCGAAGGCTTTGGCTTTGACATGTTAGTCGCCTGCTCGGCGGCCACGTTTGCCTTGCAACGCGCGTATGAGATGGTGAATACCGGCACCGCAAAAGGCGTGTTAGTGATCAATCCAGAATTGACTTCACCACAGGTTAATTATCGTGATCGCGACAGCCACTTTATTTTTGGCGATGTCGCCACCGCGATTATTATTGAGAAGGAAAGCACGGCAACGTCTGAGCACGTTTATGAGATTCTTGGCACCAAAGCCGTGACTTCTTACTCCAGCAATATTCGCTCGAACTTTGGCTATGTCTCGCATGCCAAAGACGACGACCCATTTGGCCCAGAGAATTTATTCCATCAGGCCGGTCGGGCTGTGTTCAAAGAGGTTTGCCCTATGGCAGCCAAGCACATTCAAACGCATCTCGAAGAATGTGGCTATACGCCAAATGACCTCACTCGATGGTGGCTGCATCAAGCCAATATCAATATGAATTTATTGATCAGCAAACGACTGCTTGGCCGCGATGCGACCGCTGAAGAAGCTCCAATCGTCTTAGACGAATACGCGAATACCGCGTCGGCGGGGTCAATCATCGCCTTTATCAAGTACAACAAAGATTTGGTCGCTGGCGCCTTGGGCGTAATTTGCTCGTTTGGCGCGGGTTACTCAATTGGCAGCCTGGTTATACGCAAACGCTGAGCCTGGCCAGTTAATGCCGCCTCTACCCGATAACCGATCAAAGGAACCTTCATGAAAACCATTATTACCGAGATGTTTAATATCGAACATCCTATTATCCAAGGCGGCATGCACTACGTAGGCTTTGCTGAAATGGCCGCGGCCGTTTCCAACGCAGGCGGCCTGGGCATTATCACTGGCTTAACGCAACGCTCACCAGCCGATTTAGCGAATGAAATTGCGCGCTGTAAAGACATGACCACCAAACCATTTGGTGTGAACCTTACCTTTTTGCCAACGGTTAATGCACCGGACTACCCAGGTTATGTCAAAGCCATTATTGAAGGCGGCATTAAAGTGGTCGAGACAGCTGGGCGTAATCCAGCCGAGGTCTTGCCCTATTTAAAAGACGCAGGCATACATGTTATCCACAAGTGCACCTCGGTTCGTCATGCGCTCAAGGCACAGTCAATCGGTTGTGATGCAGTATCGGTGGATGGGTTTGAATGCGGCGGGCATCCTGGCGAAGATGATATTCCAAATATGATTCTTCTTCCGCGCGCAGCAGATGAACTTGAAATCCCATTCGTTTCCTCAGGCGGCATGGCCGATGGCCGTTCATTGGTTGCTTCACTTGCCATGGGCGCTCAAGGCATGAACATGGGCACGCGCTTTATTGCCACCAAAGAAGCGCCTGTGCACGACAACGTTAAGCAAGCCATTTTGCAAGCCAGTGAACTGGATACTCGTTTAGTCATGCGGCCCTTACGTAATACCGAACGTGTACTCAATAATAAGGCCGTAGAACGCATTCTTGAAAAAGAACAAGCGCTAGGGAAAGACATTCAGTTCGAAGACATTATCGAAGAAGTGGCTGGCGTATACCCAAAAATCATGAGCGAAGGCACCATGGACGCGGGCGCTTGGTCGTGTGGCATGGTAGCGGGTTTAATTAACGATATTCCAAGTTGCCAAGAATTGATCGACCGCATTATGCAAGAAGCCGATGATATTATTCAGCAACGCTTGGGCGGCATGTTAAACGCTTAAGAAAATCAAGTTCATCTAACTGAGCTTATCGATAGAAAGAGAAACAATATGCTTAATTACTCTGTAAAAGACGACATCGCGGTTATTGAACTCGACGACGGCAAAGCCAATGTCTTCGCCAAAGCAGTATCAGAACAAATTTGTGGCTATCTAAGCCAAGCCGAATCCGAAGCCAAAGCCACGATCATTCAAGCCACGGGCGATAAATTCAGCGCGGGCTATGACTTAAGTGTGATGAACGGCAGCGAAGCCGATAAAAATGCCATGGTCATCGCTGGCTTTACCATGTTGCGACAACTGTACGCGCATCCTCAACCAGTCGTTGCGGCGTGTAATGGCCATGCCTTGGGCCTTGGTGCGTTTACTCTTTTGGCCAGTGACACTCGCTTGGGCGCTGAAGGCGAATACAAAATCGGCTTGCCCGAAACCGCGGGCGGCATGCCGTTTACCTATCTATTGCTGGCGGTATTGCAAGCCGAACTCAACCCCAGTTTTATGACACCAGCCGCTTTGCAATCACAAATGTGTAACCCCAAAAGCGCTATCAAGGCGGGCTTCCTAGACATGCTGGTGCCCGCGGAGGCGCTTCATGCAGGCGCACAACAAGCCGCGCAACAATTAATGCAATTGCCCACCAAGCAATACGGATTAAACAAAAGAGAACTGCGCCAAGACACACTAAAGAAAATGGATGCCAGCTTAAAAGCGATGATTAGCGCTGGCAGCTTGGGTTAGCTAGGCCAAGGCCTAGCCAACATTTTAAAATGACGGCCTCTCTTCTAGACGCAAAGATAAAAGAGAGGCTTGAGTAGATAAGGCTTTAGCGAGCCTGCATTCGAATCCCGCCATCCATACGCACACATTCGCCGTTCATGTAATCGTTCTCGACTAAATACTGCGCCAAGTGCGCGATCTCTTCAGGTTTGCCCAAACGCGGTGGGTTCAAAACTGACGCTTCCAGCGCATTGAAAATATGCTCGGGCAAAGAATCAAACAAAGGTGTGTGAATCAAACCCGGTACAATCGTATTTACGCGAATGCCGTACTCGGCTAAATCACGCGCAAAACAAATCGTACTGCCAAGTATCGCGCCTTTGGTTGCCGCATAAGCCGCTTGGCCAATCTGCCCTTCTTGGCCAGCTACCGACGCCGTGTTTAAAATAACGCCGCGATGCCCGTCTTCATTAATGGGTTCTTGCTGCGCCATTTGTGCGGCACACAAACGCAATACATTGAAGGTGCCGATCAGATTGATATCGACGACCTTTTTAAAAGAATCCAAACCATGTGGCTTGTACTCACGGCCTACAGTTTTCTCGCCACTGCCAATTCCAGCGTAATTGCAATTGATGTGAATAGCATCAAAATCGGCCACGGTTTGGTTGACGCCAGCACAAACACTGTCTTCACTGGTGACATCGACCGAATAAAATCGTACTCGGCTTCCCAGTTCTTCCGCCAAGGCTTCGCCACGCTCTTGGTTCAAATCAAAAATGGCGCAGTGCGCCCCTTGATCAGTGAAGCGCCGAACCGTGGCTTCGCCTAAGCCTGATGCACCGCCAGTGATTACGGCGACTTTGTCGTTTAATTGCATGAGTTTAAAATTGATGAGTTAGCCTTGCCAACAGATTAGCACTATGACTATCTCGTGCAAGTGAGAGGGCTAACATGCGCAGACAGGTAAGGCAGCACAACAGATAGAGAACTTACTTCGAAAACTTACTTTAAGACCTTATTTTAAGATGTCATTTTAAAAACTTATTGTAAAAGCTAAGCAATCACACCTTGAGCGCGCAAAGCGCTTAGCCGCTCGGCATCAATACCAAGCTCAGCCAACAAATCATCTGTATCGGCTCCGGCTTTAGGCAAGTCTCGTCGCCGGCCGAATTTTTCACCGCCAACTTCTAAGGGAATGGCTGGCAAACTAGCTCGAGCGCCCGCGTTATCGCCATCGGTCAGTTTAACATCGACCAAGCCGCCACTATTCGCCAAATGCTCGTCATCAAACAAATCAGACGGCCGGTTAATTGGTGCGAACGGAATACCTGCTCTATCTAAGCGTTGGAGCATTTCATCAGTGCTCATGTCTTTGAACATAGCTTTTACAACTGGCATGATTCGATCACGCTGAACTACGCGTTCATTATTGGCATCTAAAGAACGATCTGCGGCAAATTCGGTAAGTTCGAATTCGGAGCAAAACGCACGCCACAAAGCATCACTCACCACGCCAACGAATACGCGCTCGTCGTCGCCGCTTTCAAAAATGTCATAAACCGACCAGGCTGAGCGGCGTACGCTCATTGGCGGAGGCGCTTCACCGGACACCACTTCTTGGGCCATGTGCTGGCCCACCATAAACGCAGTAGTTTCAAAGAGCGCACTGGAAACTCTCTCGCCCTTGCCGGTGTGATGACGTTTTTCAATCGCCGATAAAATACCAATCACGCCAAACATGCCGCCGGTAATATCGATTACCGACGAGCCAGCGCGCATGGGCTTATCCGGCAAGCCCGTCATGTATGCCAAGCCCCCCATCATTTGCACCACTTCATCTAATGCAGTGCGGTGCTCATAAGGCCCAGATAAAAAGCCTTTAAGAGAGCAGTAAACCAAACGAGGATTAACTTTGCTCAGCGCTTCGTAGCCCAAGCCCAGTTTGTCCATCGCGCCTGGACGAAAATTTTCAATCACCACGTCGGCATCTTCAATCAGTTTATGCACAAGTTTCAAGCCCTCGTCAGACTTCATATTCACACACAAGCTGCGCTTATTGCGGTTGTACATTGGGAAATAACCGGCGCCAGAGCCTTTCAAATTACGTGTTTTGTCTCCACCAATTGGCTCTATCTTGATTACTTGCGCGCCTAAGTCAGCCAGAATAACGCCCGTGGCCGGCCCCATCACCATATGGGTAAACTCAATGACTTTTATTCCGTCTAGAGGTAATTTCGATGTTTCCATAGTAACTGCTGGCGCTCTTGAGTGGCTTTATTATGAGAATCGCCTTGCTTATTTCTGCGGTTTTAGCTGGCCTAAAAACACTAAAATTGAGATTTTGACGACGCGTTGATTATACAATTTGTTATTATGATATATCAATAATACATTTGCGTCAGTGAATAGCTTGTTTCTAAGCAAACAATTATGAAAAAATCCATATTAATCAGTGAGGTAGGCCCGCGTGACGGCCTACAAAGCATAAAGACAATTATGCCTACTGAAGCGAAAAAACGTTGGATCAAGGCTCAGTTTGAAGCCGGATGTCGTGAAATCGAGGTTGGGTCTTTTGTCCCTGCGACGCTTTTACCGCAAATGGCCGACACCGCTGAGGTCACTCGTTATGCCGCCAGTTTAGACGGCTTGGAGGTTGCAGTATTGGCGCCAAATCTACACGGCGTTAAAGCAGCCTGTGAAGCGGGCGCAGATAAAATTTCAATCCCCTTTTCCATGAGCGAATCGCATTCAATTAAGAATGTGCGCAAAACCCATGAGCAAATGCTGGAAGAGATTAGCCGTTGCGTAGGGCACGTTCAGTCGCTCGAGCAATCACAGCGCCCTACCCTAGAAATTGGTCTGTCCACCGCTTTTGGTTGCACTATTGAAGGCGAAGTACCTCAAGCCCGCGTGGTGTCATTAGCCGAAAAAGTCGTCGACATTGGCGTTGATGAAGTTGGTTTGTCCGACACAACCGGGGTCGGCAACCCAAATCAGATCAAACAATTGGCCTATGCCATTTGGACACATTGCGGGCGCGACAAACTCAACGGCGTGCATTTGCACAATACCCGAGGCCAAGGTCTGGCCAACGCCTTAATGGCTATCGAGATCGGCATGACGACGCTCGACTCTTCTCTTGGTGGCATCGGTGGTTGTCCGTTCGCGCCAGGCGCCAGCGTAAATATTGTGACCGAAGACTTGGTGTTTTTACTAGAAAGCATGGGCTATGACACCGGTATCGACGTCGATAAATTAATGGCGGTTCGAACACTGGTTCAAGAAGCTTTGCCCGAAGAACCCCTATACGGCTATACCCCAGATGCTGGCCTGCCCAAAGGCTGGCCTTATCAGGAGTGCGCATGAGCACAACAATGATGCAGGCTCGTAATCCGCGCAGCGGCGAAATTGATTATCAATTTGAAGCCACCAGCCCGAGTGCGATCTCTGACTTAGCCAAAGACATGCGAGGCGCTCAAGCTTCTTGGAATCAAGCTGGCTTGGCCAAACGTATCGAGGTTTTGCAGCAGTGGAAAAGCTCAGTACAAAAGCACCATGCTGAGATCGCCCAGGCCTTAGCCATCGATACTGGCCGCGATTTGGTGTCCAACATCGAAGTGCAAAGCCTGGCTGGCCAAATAGATCGTTGGTGTTCAATGGCACCTGACTTGCTCAAGGCAAGCGAGCCCATTAACTCGCAAATGGTACCCAGCGTTTCAATCAAACATGATCTAGTGCCCTATCCAATTGTTGGTGTGATCAGCCCTTGGAACTTCCCACTAGTGCTCTCGATGATCGACACCATTCCTGCTCTTTTGAGCGGTGCATCCGTGTTACTAAAACCAAGCGAGGTAACACCTAGGTTTCTTGAGCCTTTGATCGAGTCCATCCAAGCGGTTCCCGAATTAGCCAAAGTACTGAAGATTGTGGCCGGTGGTGCCGAAACGGGCATTGCTCTGATCGATCACTCCGATACCATCTGTTTTACCGGCTCAGTCGAGACAGGCCGAAAAGTGGGCATGCAAGCGGCTGAGAAGTTCATCCCAAGCTTTTTAGAATTAGGCGGGAAAGACCCGGCTATCGTCACCAAAAATGCAGATTTGGAATTAGCCGCCACCGCTATTTTAAGAGGCAGCGTGAGCATGACTGGCCAAGCTTGTCAGTCGCTGGAGCGCATCTATGTGGATGCGAACGTCGCCGACGAGTTTTTATCCTTGCTGCAAACCAAAGCCGAGGCCGCTAGGCTTACCTATCCAACCGGGCAAGGCGGCCAAGTCGGGCCATTGATCTTTGCTCCCCAAGCGCAAAAAATCGCCGACCAACTAAACGCAGCAATCGCGCAAGGCGCAAAGTTGATCTGTGGAGGAGAGGTGGAACATCATGGAGGCGGCGCATGGCTGGCACCAACGATTATTGTTAACGTTGATCACACTATGGATCTAATGCAAGAGGAAACCTTTGGGCCAGTCATGCCGATCATGACGTTCAACGATCTCGACGAAGCAATCCATCTCGCCAACGACTCTGTATACGGCTTATCCGGCGCAGTCTTTTCCAAAGACCTAGGCGAAGCCAACGCGATCGCCTCGGCAATGGAAGCCGGAGCCGTTAGCATTAACGACGCCTCACTTACTGCCTTTGTCAACGACGCCGAAAAAAACTCCTTCAAACTCTCAGGCATCGGTGGTTCACGCATGGGCGCGGCAGGCATTCAACGCTTTGTACGCAAACGCGCCATACTCCAACAATCCACAGCACCAACACCGTTAGAAGCCTTTAGCGAAATCGAAAGCCTTTAGCGAAATCGAAAGCCTTTAGCGAAATCG
>CALAKU010000040.1 GCA_937922925.1 uncultured Arenicella sp.
TGCTTAATACTCATAACGCCTTGCCAAGGGGCGCGCAGTATTGCGCGTCCCGCGGAGCCAGCTCGCTGGCGGAGTGAACTTTGGAAACTTGTTATAGGTTGTATTTGCCATCTATTTCGAATAGTAAAAAAATACCCAAAAGAACCCAGACGATAAAGGACAGAGCTTGTAAAAAACTCAATTCACTTCTGTTTCCTGTAACAACCCTATTGCCCCATTCATCAAAATTTCCCTTCCCGCTACCTTTTCGAGAGAGATATGTCAGGAAAGGGATAGCGCTAATTCCGTACAGAACAGCCATTTTATTCAGCCAACTTTTTCCACTTGATTCATAAGCTAAGTAAATTTGATAGCAACAATAAAGGGTTAATAGCAGAATCGTGCAATAAGCTAATATGAGCACAAATTTAGTTGATGGCATCTACTCAATACCTATAACAGCTTATTAGATTGCTGGCTTGATTTGTCGATTCCTTCATTTTTTTGATTCCCTTTTAAATCGTTGATTTGGCTATCTTTACCCACTTTAACTGAAAAAAATTCGGTAGAAAAGAGAGCTCGCTAGTTTTTGCTTTTTCTATTTCCTATTTTTTGAGGGCGATAGCTCCTTTAAGTGGCTGAATTACTTTGAACTTTTGATTTTTCAGATCCTTAAAGTGCGCTTGAGTTTTCGCTTTTTTTGCTTGTTTTTGACATTTCTTTTTAATAAACTGTATATATATACAGTTATAAGGAGATTGAAAAATGATTAAGCAGAGCCCGTTTATGGATTCTATTCGTCGCAAAATGCGCTTGCAGGGATATGCGTTAAAAACAGAAAAATCGTATTTGCATTGGATTCGATACTACATTCGTTTTCATAATAGACAACATCCAAGAGACTTAGGCGCGGATGAGGTTCGAGCTTTTTTGGACCACTTGGCAAATGACCGAGTCGTTTCGCAGGCGACGCAACGAATTGCCTTGAATGCGATTATGTATTTGTATAACAAGTTTCTTGAACAACCGATTGCCAATTTGCACTTTCAGAAAGCGAAACGACCTAGACGTTTGCCAACTGTGTTGACTCCTATGGAAGTCACTACGATCATTAATGAGCTAGATGGCATTCATAAGTTGATCGTGCAAGTTATGTATGGAAGCGGTTTACGCGTTTCGGAGGCATTGGGGTTGCGTGTTCAAGATATTAATTTTGAATCGAACAGTGTTGTTATTCGAAATGGTAAAGGAGGTAAGGATCGAGTCACGTTGCTGAGTGATAAATTGAAACCGATGCTGGCGAATCAGATCGAGCAGGCGTTGAGCGTACAACAAAAAGATAATCAAAACGGTATTGGGCCATCTCTGCCTGCTGCGCTTGATCGCAAATACCCTAGTGCATTTAGGAGCACTGGTTGGATGTTTTTGTTTCCTTCAAAAACAATATGTCGACACCCTATTAGTAACAAGCTCTGTCGGCATCATTTGCATCATACCGTTATTCGAAAAGCGCTGAAGAAGGTGACTAATGCCTTGCGTTTTCAAAAACGAGTGACTTGCCATACCTTTAGGCATTCGTTTGCAACTCATCTTTTACAGTCGGGTACAGATATACGCACGGTGCAAGAACTTCTTGGGCACTCCGATATTAAGACGACTCAAATCTACACGCATGTTATTGGCCAGCACTATGCTGGAACGCTTAGCCCTATGGATCGAATTATGGAGGCGCCTGCTAACTATTCAGTGGCAAGTGTTGCCTAAAGAGACTGGTTACTGCGGCGTAAAAAAGCCTCGGCGATAAAATCGACCGAGGCTTTTTATTTTTGCGCTTTACTGATGCTCAAGAGAAACTCTTGATCATCCATCCACTCGCAGCATTCGTAAATCCGAACATCTACTGCTCTTGTGCATCCATGCACTCGCAGCATTCGTAAATCCGTTTACATCATACCGCCCATACCGCCCATGCCGCCCATATCAGGCATGGCTGGTGCAGCGCCTGCGTCTTGCGGTGCATCGGTGACCATCGCTTCAGTTGTGATGATCATGCTGGCGATAGAAGCAGCGTGTTGTAGAGCGGTACGTGTCACTTTGGTTGGGTCTAAAATACCCATTTCAATCATGTCGCCGTATTCACCTGTGCCTGCGTTATAACCGTAAGTGCCTTTATTGTTGGCCACTTCGTTAAGAACCACAGAGGCATCATCACCACCGTTGTCAACGATTTGACGCAATGGTGATTCGATGGCTTTAAGAATGGCTTTCACGCCTGCGTCTTGATCAGCGTTGTCGCCTTTGACTTTCGCTACCGCATCCAAGGTGCGAACCAAAGCGACACCGCCGCCAGGCACCACGCCTTCTTCAACGGCTGCACGAGTTGCATGCAAGGCGTCTTCTACGCGGGCTTTCTTCTCTTTCATTTCGACTTCGGTGGCTGCACCAACTTTGATCAATGCTACACCGCCCGCTAATTTAGCAACGCGTTCTTGCATTTTCTCTTTGTCGTAATCAGATGAAGATTCTTCGATTTGCGCACGGATTTGGTTAACTCGATCAGAGATCTGTTTTGCTTCGCCCATGCCATCGATGATGGTGCTGTTCTCTTTTGACACTTGTACGCGCTTGGCAGAACCTAAGTCTTCTAAAGTAGCGCCTTCAAGGCTCATGCCAACTTCTTCAGAGATTACGCGGCCGCCAGTCAAGATAGCGATGTCTTCCAACATGGCTTTACGACGATCACCAAAACCAGGTGCTTTAACCGCGCAGACTTTAACGATGCCACGAATATTATTAACCACTAAAGTCGCTAAGGCTTCGCCTTCAACGTCTTCGGCGATGATCAACAATGGGCGACCGGCTTTAGCAACGGCTTCCAAAGTTGGTAACAAATCACGGATGTTGGAAATTTTCTTGTCGTGCAACAAGATCATTGGGTTTTCCAAATCGGCAGTCATGGTGTCTTGCTTGTTAGCAAAGTATGGCGATAGGTAACCACGATCGAACTGCATGCCTTCAACAACGTCGAGTTCGTTTTCTAGTGATTGACCTTCTTCAACACTGATCACGCCTTCTTTGCCGACTTTGTCCATGGCTTCAGCAATGATGCTGCCTACTGACTCGTCTGAGTTGGCTGAGACTGTGCCTACTTGGGCGATTTCTTTGGCGTCTTCGCATGGCTTGCTCAAATCTTGCAATGAAGCTACTGCGGCAACAACTGCTTTGTCGATACCACGTTTTAGATCCATTGGGTTCATGCCAGCGGCAACGGCTTTTAAGCCTTCTTTGACCATGGCTTGAGCCAATACAGTGGCCGTTGTTGTTCCATCACCGGCAACGTCATTGGTTTTAGAAGCAACTTCTTTCACCAATTGCGCGCCCATGTTTTCGAACTTGTCTTCAAGCTCGATCTCTTTAGCAACTGATACACCGTCTTTTGTAACGGTTGGCGCGCCAAATGATTTGTCGAGTACAACATTACGGCCTTTTGGGCCGAGGGTTACTTTGACCGCATCGGCCAATACGTTAACGCCGGCTAGAATTTTAGCGCGTGCGTCATCTGCGAATTTTACGTCTTTAGCTGACATTGAAATTCTCCTGTTTTAATTTGTTCAATCTTTAATGTGTGTCGTAAAGAAGGTGAGTTTTATTCAACAATGCCGACGATGTCATCTTCGCGCATTACCAGTAACTCTTCACCATCTACTTTGACTTCAGTACCGGCGTATTTGCCGAAAAGCACTGTGTCACCAACTTTGACTTCAAGGGGTCGTACATCACCGTTTTCGAGTAATTTGCCATTACCTGCAGCAATGATTTCACCTTGTACGGGTTTCTCTTTGGCGGAGTCGGTTAAGATGATGCCACCTGCTGAGGTTTCTTCTTCTTCGTTGCGACGAACAAGAACGCGATCATGAAGTGGACGAATAGCCATTCGTGAGCCTCCAATAAATTAAGTAAATGCTTGTGTATGTAAGGGTTAAGAGCGAATTAGCACTCAACCGTAAGGAGTGCTAATAATAGGGATGAAGCATTAAAAGTCAACTGTTAAGAGTCGATTCTTTTATTGATTTAGTGCTTTAAATCAAACGCTTTAGGTGTCGTCGCGGGGATGAGTGACTTCACCTTCAATTACATCACCAACATGCGGTTGGTGAGCGGATGGCGTTTGTTGGTGAGCATAGCCGGTATGAACACTGGCGTGTGTGAGGCGGCTGGCAACCCAAGCTATGATGCCTCGACGTATCGGTGGAATAAGTAAGGCAAACCCAAAAGCATCGGTCATAAACCCGGGCGTTAGCAATACGGCCCCGGCGATCAGCAGCGCGATACCTTCTGCCATTGGCATGGCGGGTACGCGCCCGGCATTGGTTTCTTCTCGCACTTTATTGATTGTGGCGAAGCCTTGTTCTCTGACCAGCCAGGCGCCGAGCACCGCGGTAAAGATCACGAAGCCTATGGTGTTGAAAACACCGATCGATGCGCCCACGCGTAACAATACGCTGATCTCTATGATCGGTACCGCAACAAAAAGGATTAGCAGTAATAAGAAAGGCATGGCGAGTAAATAAAGTGGCTAGAATTATTTAATAGGGTTGTTTTGATGCGTTTCAAGCGAGCTGGGCACTTTCACCGCACTGCCAACATAAATCAAAGCTGCCGGGATTTTCTTCATCGCAAGAAGCGCAGTGCCAATCTGGCCGATCGCTGCGATCTTCGTTGAGTTCAGCCAATAAGCGTTTTGCTTGCTCGCTGTCTGCAATAGGCACATAGACCTCTGGATGGGTTTCCACAAAAGGCAGTTCACCAATCGCTGAGGAGGTATGGTAATTGCGCATCTGCGTGACAATGCCGTGCTGTTCTAATAAGTTTTGAAACAAACCGGCGTCAACAATGCTGGCGCCGGTGTAAACCTTAACAAAGCGCTTGCTAGTCAAGACGGTATAAAAAGTAAATCAGCCAATGGCGCTGTTAACCCGATACCAACAATTGCGTTTTACGGCGGTACCAGGTGTTTTTGAACACATCGTGTGCTTCGTTGGGCGCAAACCGGAATACGTCTCCGTCGATCTCAAAAAAGACATCCGTATTGCGATTGTTCTTTTGAAGCTCAAGCGTGTCTTCTTTGTTAATGCACACCCGGCCGGTGATTGGCTTTTTGGTGAATTGAACAAACTCAAGAGAGCCAAAAACACGCACGCCACCAACGCCACCTTTGGTGTAAGCCCGATAGTTAAAACAGGGCTTGGCCAGTCGGTACACTTTAGGGGTACTTTTGGGCGTACTGCGTGCCAATGCGTTTTGGTTTCGGTTAAGCGCTGGTGCAGAGCTATTACTCACGCCGGCTAAGGCTTGAGTTATGGCAAATCGCTGGCTGCTGCCATTGGGGTTCACAAAGGTCACATCACGTGCAAAGAAATCTATTCTTACTCGCTCCGCGGTATTTTGATTGACCAGCAGCACGCTGTTGGATTCTCGCGCGACTTCTTTGAACACAGATTTACCCTTACGCGGGTCGTCCAAACGCCATTGCGATTTGCTTGTTTGTTGTAGCACTGAGCGCCCGAAAACAACTTTGGCAACATTGGCTGCATTAACTTTTAAGTCGATTGGCGTGATCGGATTTTCCAACACGCTTGGGTTCGGTGTTTGCGCAGTTGAAAGCCTGGGGCTTTGCGCGCGCGGGCGATTGTCGATTACCTTGATGGAACTTACGCGATCATCCCAAAACTGATCGAAGCAGCGGATGTCTCCGGTGATGGTCGCGAAGTCACCCTTAAAATCGTCGTCTTCAAAAATCTGTACTTCGATCCCAGCGGGTACTTTTATAGACGAAATGCGGTCGTTTCTAAAATTGATGCTACCCATGTTTCGATGTTCGCCGGGTTTTACGCGAGCGGCATCGCCACCAAAGTTGCAAAAATCAAACACTTGCACATCATTGGTTTGGGCTTGCAGCACACTGCTGGGCAGTAGCATCAACAAAAAGAAAGTAAGCGAAAAAAATTTAAAGCGACTGTGCATGGCGACTCCACTTGCGGTTCAGAACATAGTGTACCAGAGGCGATGAATGATAAACTCCATGCTTCTGCAATACAGCGCTATTATCGCTGAGCTTGCTTAACCGAACCTGAATCGCTTGGGCCATACCTGATGGCTCTTATATACAGACTCTGATCAACGTTTAATTTGCTATGAACCCTTATTGGTCTGACATCGTTGGAAACCTTACGCCTTATACGCCGGGCGAACAGCCGCAGGTGGACGGCTTAATCAAGCTTAATACCAATGAGAACCCCTATGGTCCATCGCCCAAAGTATTGGCTGCGATAAAAGAGGCGGCCTCGGACTCTCTTCGCAAGTATCCAGATCCAAACGCCAGCACCTTAAAAGCGGAAATCGCAAGTTACTATCAATTAAGCCCGTCGCAAGTATTTGTAGGCAATAGCTCAGACGAAGTATTGGGCCATGCGTTTCGCGGCTTATTAAAGCAAGACAAGCCGTTGTTGTTTCCTGACATTACCTATAGTTTTTACCCAGTGTATTGCCGCTTGTTCGGCATTGATTATCGGCAAATACCATTGCGTGACGATTTTAGCTTGGCAATTCAAGACTATAATAATGCCGAGGCCGGCGGCATCATCTTTGCCAACCCCAACGCGCCAACCGGCATGGCGCTGAACTTAGATGAGATCAAAGCCTTACTCAACGAGCACATTGATGTTGTAGTAGTGGTTGACGAAGCCTATGCCGACTTTGCCGAGCAAAGTGCGGTGAGTTTGATCAATCAATTCCCCAATTTGTTGGTCACTCAAACCTTATCAAAATCACGTAGCTTGGCTGGCTTGCGAGTCGGTCTGGCGCTTGGCCAAGCTCATTTGATCGAAGCACTCGAGCGGGTTAAAAACAGCTTTCACCCCTATGCGCTAGACGCCCTTGCCTTAGCGGGCGCGCAAGCGGCTTTTGCGGATACTGAATACTTTGAAAAATGCCGCGGCGATATTATTGCGTGTCGTGACTCGTTTACCGCCGATCTAAAACAGCTTGGTTTTGATGTGTTGCCCTCACAGGCAAATTTTGTGTTTGCGTCGCACTCATTGCATCCGGCGCACGAACTGTTTAAGCGTTTGCGCGAGAACAAGATTTTGGTTCGTTACTTTGATCAACCACGCATCGACAAGTTTATTCGCATCAGCATTGGGTCAAAGAGGGAGATGCAGGCCGTTTTATCGGTACTGCAATCCATCGTCGGCACTTAGTATTAGTTCGCGCGGCGCTCCGTCACACTGCTTCTGCTCACGAAGTTTTACCTAGAGCTTAATCATCCAGCAGGCTTTCGCAAAGCGCCTGCTGTTGTGTTTTTCCCAAGCCCAATACGCGATCAGCGTAGCTAGAAAAATCACCGTATTCGCGTTCGACGTAGTCCATCAAGGTTTTGATGTAATTGGGGTCGGCCTCAAATACCGGCGCAACAACTTCGCTGGGGTATTGTCTTAAGCGATTTTGCATGTCCTTATAATCATCGGTGCCTGCTGCGCCACCTGCGCGAAAATGATCGAGCAGCTTGTGCACTTCGTGCTGAGTTAGTAGGTAGTCTTCAACGATGTCGTCTCGTGATACGCCCAATAGACCCAGTATAAGAGCAGCACCAACGCCGGTGCGATCTTTGCCCGCGGCGCAATGAAACACCAGTGGCGTATCCCCGGTGATCAAGCGATCTAGCATGGCGCGATAAACGCCTTTGTGCGAATAAAGTTTGACCGGGTAGTTGACTCGCATGGCTTCGCGAACCGCGTCCGGGTCATGCGTGTCGAGCGCGCTTCGCCACGACATTTTGATTTCATCTGCCGTGTTCTCGCTTTGAGAGTCAGCATCGTAAAAGGCTTGCCATGTCATAAATTCAGCATTCGGCAGGGCGGTTTTGTCGGTCGGATACCGCGAGGTTTCCTCGTCAAAACGTAAATCGACAACGGTTGCAATGTTTAATCGCTGAAGGCTGCGTTTACCCTCTTGGCTTGGGCGATCAAGCTGCCCTGCCCGAAAAACGCGGCCCCATTTTACCGTACGGCCATTCAAACCACGATAACCGCCTAGGTCGCGAAAATTTACTACACCATCGATGGGTAAAAAACGAGGTGGCGAGGATAAGGCTTGATTCATCTCAGCTCTAAATCGATTATCGAGAAGTTGACCTAATAATGGCACAATAGCCTTAATATGACAGCCAAATAAGGCTTCCTCGGTCTAATGCAACACAAACCGAGAAATCAATGCGGATCAAACACCCAGATCAATAGAGTCTCTATGCGTTTTACTTCATCTCTTTATAAGACAAACCACCAACTATACCGAGCCTTGGTACTCGGCCTTATGACCGCGAGTTTATTGCTAAGCTCGCTCGCGCATGCGCAATTTTGGAAACAAGAGCAACCGGAGCTCTTACCAGAAGACCAAGCCTTTGTGCACGATACTCGCATTGAGGCGAATGACTTAGTGGTCGATTGGCTGATCGCCGAAGACTATTACATGTATCGCGATCAGTTTGGCATTCAAAGCGATGTCGCTGGTCTTGAATTTGGGCCGGCGATTTACCCGCAAGGCGTGGTCGAAGACGACCCTGAATTTGGCGAGGTTGAGGTGTATTTCACTGAGGTAAGTTATCGCTTGCCAATAACGAAATTACCAGAACAACGCGGCGACGTAAGTCTCACCTTGCTAGCACAAGGATGCAATAAACCCGTTGGTGTTTGTTATCCGCCGCAATTGCGAACCATCTCGCTGGATCTGAGTGGTGTGAATCAGAGTAGTTTGAATCAGAGTAGTTTGAATCAGAGTGGTGTGGATCTGAGCGCAGTGACTGCGAGCGAACAAAAGGCCAATAACAGCAGCTCATCGCAAACCAATGTCGATGGCTTCAATGCGGCTTCTACTAGCCAAGATCAGTCTTTTTGGGCATATTTACTGGCCGCGTTTGGCGCTGGGCTGCTGTTGAGCTTTACGCCTTGTGTATTGCCCATGATACCGATTTTGGCGGGCGTTATTGCCGGGCAAGAAAATCCATCGCGGTGGCGCTCTGGTTGGTTAGCCATTTGTTACGTGGCGGGCACAATAGTCACCTATGCCTTGGCAGGCTGGTTAGCTGGCGCCACCGGGACTCAATTGCAGGCGCACTTTCAAAACCCGTGGGTCATTGGTTTTATCTGCGCCCTACTCTTGGCGTTGGCGGCTTCTTTGTTTGGCGCATTCAAAATTCAATTGCCCTCATCAATACAAACTAGGTTGAATACGTCTGGCGTGTCGTCACGCTCTGCTTCATTTTCAACCTTTGTCTTGGGGCTGATCTCAGCTCTGGTCGTTGGTGCCTGTGTTTCGCCAATCTTGATTATCAATTTGGGCGCGGCAATTGCTCAAGGCGACCCGGTATTGGGCGCTGGCATTATGGCTTCAATGGCCTTAGGCATGGGCTTATTACTGGTGGCATTTGGCTTTGGTGCGGGTTGGCTATTACCTCGCGCTGGCGCATGGATGAACGAAGTCCAAATTTTGTTCGGCTTTATGGTTATTGGCGTTGCCATTTATCTGGCGAGCTTTATTAATGCGGTACCGGCTTTGTTTTTATGGGCTGCATTATTGTTATGGGCGGGTTGTTACCTACTCGGTTTAGCCGCCCGCTTTCATCAACCCGTAATGAACGGCATCACTAAGGCGGCGTCGATTGGTTTAATCGTCTGGGGCTGTTTATGTTTAATCGGTGCCAGCACTGGCGGTGACCAAGTTCTAAAGCCACTCGATAACTTAGCAAAAAGCGGCACCAAAAAAGAGAAAGTCCCTTTTCAACGAGTCACGACTTTAACGGCGGCTCAAGCTTTATTAGATCAGGCCAAAGCGCAACAAAAGCCAGCGCTCATCGATTTCTACGCCGATTGGTGTTTAGACTGTGTGCGCATGGCTCGCACAACATTCACCGAAGCGTCTGTGCATTCAGCCTTAGCAGACTGGGTATTAATAGAAGTAGATGTCACACAAACCAATGATGAGAGCGAAGCGCTGAAACAGTTTTTCGGGGTCTTTGGGCCGCCAGCGACTCTTTATGTGGCGCGTGATGGGCAAGAAGTGAAAGGCTCGCGCCAATATGGCTATATGGACGAGCAAACTTTCTTGGCACGTTTGACGCGTGCCCAATAAGCATTATGTCGAATCAAACCAAAGTCTTACTTAGTTTAGTTGCCCTCATTGCCTTTGGCGTTGGAGCCGCTTTGAACCGGGGCCAGGTAGAGCCTTCTTCGGATGCGGCCCCACTGTTGAGCGCCGAACTCGAACAGGTTGAGCCTGGCGCTGAACCTACCTCTCAAGTGGTAAGAGACTCTCTAGGTAAGCTTAACTTAGTCAACTTTTGGGCCACGTGGTGCGCACCGTGTCGGCACGAGATGCCGTTGTTCGAAACCATGTACCGTTTGCACAAAGATAAGGGGTTCACTATTTTGGGTATCGCGATAGACAACCCGGGTCGCTCTCAACCGTTCTTGGACTCTTTAGACATTAGCTACCCAATTCTTTACGCGGAACAAACCGGGATGACAATTATGGAACAAATCGGCAACCCTCAAGGTTTGCTGCCTTACAGCCTATTGTTGGATGATGATGGAAATGTCTTAGAACAAAAACTCGGCAAAATTGACGAGGAACAAATTCTAGCTTGGCTAAACCAATACGGTTTATGAGCTGGCAGCAAGCTACGTTTGTTATCGCGGCGGCCGAAGTTACCGCATTAAGCGAGATGCTTGAAGGGTTTTTAGCGCAAGCCATTACCACCGAAAACGCCGGCGAAGATGAATTTTATGAGGTCGCGTTTCCGGGTACGCCCGATTGGCAAACCGTAAAGCTAACCGCTCTGTTTACGCAAGAGGTCAATCTGCGCGAGATTGTCGATTTTGTAAAATCGCATTTTCAGTCGGAAGTGCCGGTGAGTATCGAGCACTTGGTCGACCAAGATTGGGAGCGAGTGTGGCTCGAGTCATTTACGCCAATCAAGGTGGGCGAACAATTGTGGGTTTGCCCATCTTGGTGTGAGCCCATCGCGCCAGACGAGCGCAATATTATTCTCGACCCCGGCCTTGCGTTTGGCACTGGCACTCACGCCACGACACATCTTTGTTTACAGTGGTTGGCAAAACAAAACTTGGAAGGCCAAACCGTGCTCGATTACGGCGCCGGCTCGGGGTTGCTGGCAATCGCGTCACTGTTCAGCGGTGCTCGCCATGCCGATGCGGTTGATATCGACCCTTTAGCGGTTGAGGCATCGCTAAACAACGCCGATCTTAACGGCGTAAAAACGCAATTACACGCGTATCTGCCTGAAGACTTACCCGAATCTCATCGCTATGAGATCGTGATTGCCAATATCTTGGCCGAAGTAATTATTGAATTGCGTGATACCTTACTGCTACATTTGCAGCCCGGTGGGTCGATTTTGCTCACTGGGATTTTAAACACGCAAGTTCAACGGGTTGTTGACGCGTTTGCCAACCGAGTTAAATTCGAGCAATACGAACAAGAACAATGGTGCTTGTTAATCGGCCATTCTTAACAGACCTTACCCGCCCATGGCGCAACACAAAACACAATGCCCGCACTGCTTTACTAGTTATGTAATTAGTGATGAGCAGTTTCGCCAGTCTCAGGGGGTTGTGCGCTGTGGAACGTGCCTTGAACGCTTTCAAGCGGAACTCGATACGCAATTCGAAGTGCCTAAATTCGACCCGCGCACCGCGTTTATCGAGCCAATTAGTCAGGAGCCAACACAGTCGGTGAGTGAATTGATCGACGAACCGACACCAGTACGATTTCTCGATATCAAAAATCTTAACAATACCCGAGAGTTCTCGCTGCAATCCGAACTCAGTGTGGGGATTATCGACGCCGATTTGAAAGCCGAAACAGATCGTCTTAAGACCGAAGACATTCTCTCAAACATCAAAGCTCGTGAAGAGCGCCGAAGTGAATCGAGTACCACGGAAGAAGCAGATACAACTGAGCAAGGCGGTGGTGAACCTATCGTTGGATCTGTAACTGAACCGATTGAAACCTCATTTTCGGACGCCACAATATCAAGCACCAGCGAAGACAGCCTGATCGATCAAGTCGATGCACTGGTCGAAGAAAAATTATTAGCACCAACGACAAAATTACTAGGCAATGATGAACCAAACGACTTACAGTCAGGCGGGCCCAAACCCAGTCGTGAATCGCGATTAGAAGAAACAAAAACCTCAAACGCTCAAGCAAAAGAACCGTTCTCACTCGACGGCCCGAAGAAATCGCGCGGCGTAAAGCCTTGGTTGTTCCTACCGTTGATGACCGCGGCCTGTGTGGCCTTGGCCCTCGGCTTGATTTATCAGCTTTGGCTACAACAAGGCGTATTATTGAACCCCGGCTCCAAGGCCGAGCGTTTAGTTACCAGTGTCGCCAGTGAATTGGCCGATCGCATGTCACAAAGCAATGTGGCTTTGCCAGTACGCCGTGATTTGAGCCAAATGGAGTTAGTGTCAGCGCGCACGCAGGCGCACCCAACTCGGCCATCCACTATTTTAATGCAAGTGGGTTTAATCAATCACGCCGACATTTCTCAGGCCATGCCTTGGTTGGAGTTATCGTTATTTAATAGTCAAGGCGGTTTGTTATCGCGCCGTAATTTGTCGCCTCAGGATTACGCTTACAACAACGATGTTGAACTGATGATGAGCTCACGCGAGTATCGGCGATTATCGATTGAGTTATTGGCGTTCCCAAAAGATGCCAACGGCTACGAATTAAAGTTGCTCAGCCAATAAGCGTTGGGGCCGACCAAAAGCCTAAGCGGCGATGAAATTCGGCAAACTCTTTTAGACGTTCTTAAGACTCAGCCACTGCTTAAATTTTAGACATTATTTATCTCGATCGGCTTGTTCGGCGAGACCTCGATCAGTATCATTTGTCGTCCCATTTTTGAGCACTCTTTGGCAATCACAATCCATGCAGATCGGACCTCACAAACTCGCTAACAAGGTAGTGGCTGCGCCCATGGCCGGGGTAAGTGATAAACCGTATCGTCAAGTGTGCCGAAACTATGGCGCAGGCATGGTGGTCTCCGAAATGGTGACCAGCCGAAGCGATTTAAGACACACCACCAAAAGCCGATACCGACATGATTTAAGCGGTGAACCAGAACCGGTTGTGGTGCAGATGGTTGGCACGGAACCCGAACTGCTGGCGCAAGCAGCGCAATACAATGTGGCTAATGGCGCGCAGATCATCGACATCAACATGGGTTGCCCAGCAAAAAAGGTGTGCAAAAAGGCAGCCGGTTCGGCTTTGTTGGCAAACGAGGCGTTAGTAGAGTCGATCTTTAAAGCGGTGGTTGCCTCGGTCGATGTGCCGGTTACGGTAAAGGTCCGTACTGGGTCTGATCCTGGGCGCCGCAACGTAGTTAACATCGCGCAGATTGCCCAAGACAGCGGGATTCAAGCCATTACCATTCACGGGCGCACCCGCGCTTGTCGATTTGTCGGTAACGTTGAATACGACAGCATTCGAGCTGTGAAACAAGCCGTGTCTATCCCGGTAATTGCCAACGGCGACATCGATTCGCCGCAAAAAGCCAAACAGGTTTTAGACTTAACTCAAGCCGATGCCGTGATGATTGGTCGCGCGGCCCAAGGTCAGCCTTGGCTGTTTGGCCAAATCGCTCAGTATCTTGAGACCGGCGTCGTACCCGGTGCTCCGCCCTTAGAAGAACGCAGCACCACTTTGGTGAATCACATTCAGGCCATTCACGACTTTTATGGTGAACGGCTCGGCGTGCGTTTCGCTCGCAAACATATTAAGTGGTACTTGGCGCACTGGCCTATTGCGTGTGAGCCGAGTTACCGACAGCAACTAACTACGATCGAAAACACTCAGCAGCAACTTGATCTTCTAAGGCATTTTTTGGAGATGTGCCTTGTGAAACAAGCCGCTTAGTAAATGATTACCCAATCCCACTAATAATAAGAATGACTAAATCTGACCCCCTCGCAGATTGCGTAACCCACTCGGTTGAACAATATTTTGCCGACATGAACGGTCAAGAACCCAATAATTTGCACACCTTTTTTTTGGCTGAGGTTGAACGCCCCTTTTTAAAAGTGGTTATGAATCAAGTTAATGGCAATCAAACCCGGGCTGCCGACATGTTGGGTATTAACCGAAATACTCTGCGCAAAAAACTCAAAACCTATAATCTTGTATGAGCTCTAGCCTAACGCCGCGTCGCGCACTATTAAGTGTGTCTGACAAAACCGGCATCGTTGAATTTGCCCAAGGCCTGCATTCCGCGGGCGTCGAACTTTTATCTACTGGAGGCACGGCCGCTTTGCTCAGCGACGCCGGGCTGCCGGTCACCGAAGTCTCAGACCACACCGGCTTTCCCGAAATGATGGCTGGGCGAGTAAAAACACTACACCCAAAAGTACACGGCGGTATATTGGGCCGACGCGGCACTGATGATCAAGTGATGGCCGATCATGCGATTGCGCCCATTGATATGGTGGTGGTTAACCTTTACCCGTTCAAACAAACCATTGAACGTGATGATTGCGATTTGGCCATGGCAATTGAGAACATCGACATTGGCGGCCCGGCGATGGTGCGCTCGGCCGCAAAAAATCACGCTGATGTGGCTATCGTCGTCAACGCCAGTGACTACTCTCTCTTGTTAGATGAAATAAGTGATGGTGGTATTAGCAAAGCAAGCCGGTTTAAGCTTGCTTGTAAGGCCTTTGAACATACAGCGCAATACGATGGCATGATTGCCAATTACTTGGGCGCTATCAATGAGCAAGGCGAACGCGACCGTTTCGCCGATACCTTTAATCAACAGTTCAAGCTCAAGCAAGTGATGCGCTATGGCGAGAACCCTCACCAAGCTGCGGCTTTTTATGTTGAAGACGATGCGCCCATCGGAATCGCCACCGCCAGCCAGCTACAAGGTAAGGCGCTGTCATACAATAATATAGCGGATACCGACGCGGCGCTTGAATGCGTTAAACAATTCAACGATGCGCCCTGCTGCGTAATTGTCAAACACGCCAACCCTTGTGGCGTGGCAACCGGTAAGTCAATTAACGAGGCGTATGACAAAGCCTATAGCACAGACACCGAATCCGCCTTTGGCGGCATCATCGCGTTCAACCAAGAGTTAGACGCTGAAACCGCCGCTAAGATCATCGAGCGACAATTTGTCGAAGTGATTATTGCCCCCAGCATTAGCAAAGACGCTCAAGAGGCACTTGCTAGCAAGCCCAATGTCAGAGCCTTAGCCTGCGGCGATTGGGTAACGCAATCTAATGAAAAATTGCACAACGCCACTGAATACAAACGAGTTAATGGTGGCTTATTAGTGCAAGATAACGACCTTTTATTAAGCCACGAATTGCAAACCGTCAGCAAGGTTGTACCAACAGATCAACAAATGGCCGACTTGCTGTTTGCTTGGAAGGTCGCTAAGTTTGTGAAATCCAATGCCATTGTCTACGCTAAAAATGGCATGACAATCGGTGTTGGCGCAGGCCAAATGAGCCGTGTTAATTCCGCGCGAATTGCCGCCATTAAGGCCGAACATGCGGGCCTAGAAGTGCCGGGCTCGGTAATGGCAAGTGACGCGTTCTTCCCCTTTCGCGACGGCATCGACAATGCCGCCAAGGTTGGCGTTAAGGCGGTGATACAACCCGGCGGCTCGATGCGCGACGACGAAGTGATCGCAGCGGCAGACGAAGCCGGAGTCGCAATGATCTTCACTGGGATGCGACATTTTCGACACTAAATTTTAGACGTAACGCGGTAGAGTAAAGGAATACCAATTTATATCTCAATCAAGGAGGCCTTATGCCCCGTTTCGCTAACAGTCTTGCCCAATGCACTCGAGTACACAGTCTCGCTCAACGAGCTTTGCTGGCCAGCATTGTTCTATTGTTTACCTCTTTTGCCAGTGCTCAAACACTGATCAAAGCCGACGCTTTGGTTGATGTGGTTGGCAAACGTCTTATCCAAGAACCCACGGTCTTAATCGAAGACGGGCGCATTACCTCCTTAAACGCAAATGATGCTCAAGCCTCGACCATAATCGATTTATCCGGTCATACCCTATTACCCGGTTTGATCGACATGCATGTTCATATGACAGGCAGCGCAGATGAACATGGTTACAAACGGCTGGCAACATCGCAAACCCGCGCCGCTCTGCGCGGAGCCAAGAACGCCGAGCGCACCTTGCTTGCCGGCGTAACCAGCGCACGTAATTTGGGCGCGCCCGGATTTATCGACGTGGCGCTGCGTGATGCAATCAACGAGGGCGATGTCATTGGCCCCAGAATGTTTGTGTCTGGCCCGTCTTTAGGAATTACCGGCGGCCACTGTGACAACAATCTATTACCGTATGAATACCAAGCCCAAAGCGATGGAGTTGCCGACGGCCCTTGGGAAGTAGCGAAACTGGTTCGACGCAACATCAAATACGGGGCAGACGTTATCAAAGTTTGTGCGACCGGTGGCGTCTTATCCAAAGGCACCAAAGTTGGGGTTCAGCAATACTCGCTCGAAGAACTTAAAAGTGTTGTTGACGAAGCCCATCGTCGCGGCATTACGGTCGCTGCCCACGCACACGGCGCAGAAGGAATCAACGCTGCTATCCAAGCCGGTGTCGATACCATAGAGCACGCGAGCTTTATTGATGAAGAGGGCATCCGGCTCGCCAAGAAAAACGGCACGGTGTTGTCTATGGATATTTACGTCACCGAATTCATCCTGGGCGAAGGAGAGAAAGCCGGCATCTTAGAAGAGAGTCTTGAAAAAGAGCGCAAAACCGGGGGCACTCAAAGAGAAAATTTCCGCAAAGCAGTACAGGCCGGCGTACCAATGGTGATGGGTACCGATGCAGGCGTCTATCCCCACGGCGATAACTTATACCAGTTATCTCGGATGGTCGAGTTCGGTATGACACCAATGCAAGCTCTAAGGGCTGCCTCGATCAACGCTGCCAAGGTGCTCAATCAAGAAGAAAACATTGGCTCCGTGTCGGTCGGAAAGTCCGCCGACTTGATTGCAGTCAAAGGGAACCCTCTAGACAACATCAGTTTGCTTGAGGACGTTGTATTTGTAATGAAAGACGGAGAGGTCGTTAAGAGTGCTGAGTAATCCGTCGACTTTGTCATAACTGTGACGAGTGTAGGCTTTGTCTTAAGGAAATCTGCTGTTGATTCAACTAGATCCCGAATCAAGTTCGGGATGACGTGGTCTGGCAAGAACCCCCCAACAACGTCATAGTGACGAAAATCAGTATCTGTTCTTCGAGTCTACTCCGTGATCAATAAGATCCTGAATCGAGTTCAGGATGACCTGGTCTAGCAAGAACCCCCAACAGCGTCATACTGACGAAAGTCAGTATCTGTTCTTCGAATCTACTCTGCGATAAATGAGACCCTGAACCAAGTTCGGGATGACGTCGTCCAGACTAGGTTTCTAATGGGATCTAAACCAAGCACATACTAACTCGGCGGTTTTAGTCTTAATGCAACAAAATCAATCGCAATCCAATCAAGGCCAATAACGTGGCGGCAAATCGATCTAGCCAGATTTTTGCCTTTGCGTAGACCCGTTTTGACGTCGATGCTGACAGACTTAGCGCGACAAAAGCATACCAACCAAAGTCGATCACAAACGCGATGATGGCGATAAACAGCACGGTAAAACTCGGCGGCTGCGCTGGCATAAAGGCGGCGAAAATACCGGCGATAACCAGTGCAGTTTTAGGATTGCTGGTTTGTGTGAACAAACCTTGGCTAAACGCTTGCCATAGGCTGCCGTGATTTGCGCCGTCACTTAACTCAGGGTTCAGCGGCTGCGGCGCAGATCGCCAAATTAGCCATGCTAGATAAAGTAAGTAGACACCGCCAACAATTTTAAAAACTAAGAACGCGGTGGGCACTGCTTCTAAAAGTGCGGTTACCCCAAAGCTGGCCATTACGGCGAAGATCGATACGCCTAGCCCGGTGCCAACCGCCGTGGCTAAACCATGGGCGCGCGACTTACCTAAGGCATTGCGCGCGACCACAAAAAAGCTAGGGCCGGGGCTCATTGCACCGAAGAATAAGATGGTGGCAATGCCGAGCAAAAACGCGTACTCGCTCATGGTTTTCTTGCCTTAATGCCGACGAAATCGGCAACATCGTCAACTAATTCGATGACCGGTTGTGCAGTGATCATTCGATACAATTGTCGATACTGTTTGCTCCCAATTTCTAGGGTTTGATGAATCTGTTTTTTCTGCTCGAGAGGTTTATCCACCAAGTCATCCCACTCCACACCTTGATGTGCTCGCGACTCAGACGGTAGCCACTCTGATTTTTTAGCCGACGGTGAAAACACCGCCACGCTTGGTACTCTTAGAGCTTGGGCGATGTGCCGAGGGCCGCCCTCATTGCCGATAAACAAATCGCAATGTGATATCAGCGCAGCCAGCTCCATCAAATTTTGAGTTTTGATGCCGGTGATGATGTCTGGGTTTGATTCCATTTGCGCATGAAACTCGTAGACGTCATCAAGCTCTGCTTCTGAACCGTAGTAGAGCACTAATTGAGCATCGTAACGAAGCAGACAATGTTGAGCCACTTCTTGTATGTGCTGCATTCGCCATTTTTTGTAGGGCAGTTTGGCGGTGACCGCGAAAACAAACAACGGCCGATCAAAGCTTACACCGCGATCTTTAAGCTCCTTTTTAAATGCCGCGCGAGTCGAATTGGGCACCACTATCGACATATTCGGTTGCGCCGTAACGGGAAAACCCATCTCTCGAAGTGGTTTCAACAAGGCTAACCGCTCAGTAATTTTGTGCCCCAAGGCAGGCGTTGCATTCTCGGTGTGCGTAAAGAATCGCCCTCGACCCGCTTTTTCGCGGCCAATACAAATCGCTTGGCGTTTCGCACACACGAGCGATACCAGCTCACTCTTATTGGTGGATTGAGCGTCGATAATTAGATCATAGCCTGTCTTTCTTAAGCGCCATAAGACTCTCCAATAGGCGAAAGGATTTTTACGTTGTTTGGGGCTTATGGCGATAGCTTGATCGACAAAATCGTGGTCACCAAACAGATCTGCCGACGCTTGATGCATCAAGTAATGCACTTGGGCTTTGGGAAACGTTGTTTTGAGCGAGTTGGCCAATACGGAAGTCAGCATGACGTCACCAATCCATTTAAATCGGATCACCAAAATTCTAGGCTCGGCCGGGAAATCTTCCACTCGATAGTGCGAGTGAGTGCGGCGAAAGAATAAAGATGAGATCAGCTTGCCGATCATGGTTTCACTAAGGTTTAACGAGCACTTTTTACCAAGCCGATAGTATAGCGGCTTTCACTCCTTGCGAGTGTTTATGCTATGCTCCGCCACGTCAAATACGACGCCCAGGGGGCGGCTGACCTGTTTCAGCCTGAGATTTGTCGAACCGCGTTTTTAATTATCTGTTTTATTAAATAGCGCAAAGGCGGCTTAAACCCCATGAACCTGATCCGGTTAGCACCGGCGTAGGGATGGGAATTCGACTCTGAACATCAAACAACTTAAGAGTCACCTACCTCGCCTGCCGGGTCTTTCTTTTTACCATTGCGCTTTGCAATTACACTTTTTTGCCTTTGCATTTGTGCGTATAAGAGACAGACCATGAACTATATTATTCCTTTTTCTAAGCACACCTTTGTGCTCGCAAGCCTGCTTTTTGGCTCCGCCAGTTTGGCCCAAAACTCACTCGAGCTTGAAAACCAAATCGACACTAACGCAGAAGAACTCATCGTCACCGCCGAGCTTATTCAAAAGAGCGTGCTCGATTTGCCCAATAGCGTCAGCGTCATAAGCGAAGCCGACATCCAAGAGCGCAATGCGCAACATTTGGAAGACTTGCTCAATCTAGCCCCAAATGTGAATTACTCGACCGGCGCATCGCGAGGGCGATTTGTACAGATTCGAGGCATCGGTGAACGCAGCGAGTTTCAAGAACCCATTATCAACTCTGTTGGTGTTGTCGTTGACGGCATCGACCTTACCGGAATTGCCACCGCCGCCACAACCCTCGATACGCGGCAAGTTGAAGTATTGCGCGGCCCACAAGGTACGCTATTTGGTGCCAATGCCTTGGCTGGGCTTATCAACATTGTAAGTAATCGCCCCAGCCAAGAGTTTGGCGTAACCCTAGGCGCTCGCTTTGAGGAGTTTGGTGGCTTTGGCCTTGACGGGGTTGTTACCGGGCCAATATCTGATCGAACAGCCTACCGCGTCGCGATCAAAAAATACGAGAGCGATGGCTTTACAGACGCTGTTTTTCTCGGGCGTGACGACACCAACAACATTGACGAAACCACGGCTAGAGCGCGCATCACGCATCAAGTGAACGACCGTTTGGAGCTAGACGCCACCGTTTTGCTCGCCGATATCGATAACGGCTACGACGCGTTTAGCCTTGATAACACACGAGTAACTTTCACCGATGACCCCGGTTTTGATCGGCAAGAAACCTTAGCCGCTTCGTTGCGAGCGAGCTATCTAATTAGTGATCAACTTCGCTTTGAGGGCTTGGTGAGCTTGGCCGATAGCTCACTAGAATATGCGTTTGATGAAGATTGGAGCAACGTCGGGATTTGTGAAAACACGGTTTGCGACTCAGACCTGTTTGGTTTTGATTGGTTTTTTGTTTCTTTTGACAGTTACTTCAGAGAGAACGACAACACCAGCGTAGATCTCAAATTAGTGTCGCAACAGGACAATCTAGCGTGGGTTGCCGGCGTGTATTTTCGTGATCAAGGCATTACGCTGGATCGAGTCTATACATTTTTAGAAAACGATTTTGCCAGCCAATTTGATACCACTAATCTGGCAGCTTACGGGCAAATCGACTTTGCCCTTGGCTCAAACTGGTCGTTGACCACAGGCTTACGGCTTGAACAGCGCGACGCCGATTACAGCGACAACAATGGCGCGTCTGCCAACCCTGATGAATCACTTTGGGGCGGGCGCATTGCTCTGCAGTATCAGGCCGACAATGGTGCTTTGCTGTATGGCCTTGTGTCTCGTGGTTACAAAGCTGGCGGCTTCAATTTGGGCGGCAACATCGACGCGGCTGATTTGGAGTTTGATACCGAAACCATGATCAATTACGAATTAGGCTTCAAACAACAATGGCTGGATGGCGCTTTGAGCCTACAAGCATCTGTATTTTTCCAAGATCGTCAAGACATTCAAACCCGCCAATCGATTGTGCGCTCGGTCGCCACTGGAGAAATTGGTGGCCTTTGCCCATGTTCATTTACGGACTTCACTGGCAACGCGGCCAGCGGAACCAATACCGGGCTGGAACTTGAAATGGACTGGGCGATTAGTGAGCGTTTTTCGATGTATGCCACGCTGGGCCTATTGAACACAGAGTTCGATGAACTCTTGAGTTTTGATCACATTAACGCCGATCGCGACAACGGCGTTGCCTTTGATTTGTCTGGCCGCGACCAAGCACATGCACCTAACTATCAATGGCTGTTAGGCGGGGCGGTAGCACTTACGCCAAACCTCACCCTAAGTGGGTCAATTGAGGCGAAAGATGAATTCTTTTTCTCTGAACGTCACGACGAGCGTTCAGATTCTTATGAATTGCTCAATATGGAGTTAAGCTATCAGGCTGAAAACTGGTCGGTTGCCATCTATGGAAAAAATCTAACAGATGAGCTAGTTCAAACGCGGGGCTTTGGTAGTTTTGGAAATGATCCGCGTACGTTTTACGAGATCGACGAGTACAATCAATTTGGCGCGCCACGCGTTTTGGGCGTTAAAGCTCAGATGGATTTTTAAGTGCCGTCGAAAGAGCTCGGCCTTTACCAGGGCGCCACCAGCGCCACTGTGCAACAACACTACGAGGTATAAAGTATGAAACTTTCAGTTGAAGTTAGCATGTATCCTTTGCAAGATAACTATAAGCCTAAGATCAAGGCCTTTCTGAGCAGGCTAAATACCGATAGTACTGATGTTGAAATTCGCACATCGAATATGAGCACGCGGCTTTTTGGTGACTTTGATGAATTGACGGCGCTCTTGAACAGGGCCATGGAAGAGTCGATGCGAGAGTTCGGTAAGATCGTCTTTGTTTGCAAGTATCTTGAAGGCGATGCTCGTGAGCTCAAAGACTATGACTGAATTTTTGAATCAGCTGGCTAGCGATTTAGCCGCCACCTCGTCGTTGGAATTGGTGGCGGTGATTTTTGGCGTGTTCTATATACTATTAGCGACTCGGCAAAACATTTGGTGCTGGCCCGCAGCATTAGTCAGCACGGGCACCAGCGTAGTCTTATTTTGGGATGGACGCTTATTGATGGAGTCGGCACTCAACGTTTACTACCTATTGATGGCGGTTTATGGATGGTGGCAATGGCGTTACGGGGGAGCACAAAAAGATGGCGCCTCGATTCGATCCTTTAACGTGTCTGAGCACTTTATTGCACTGTTGTTGATCGCGATACTCACGTTGGGTTCCGGATTTTTGTTGCTAAAAAACACCGATGCCGCACTGCCTTTTCTCGATTCATTCACAACCTGGGCGGCGGTGATTACCACCTGGATGGTGGCGCATAAGATTCTACAAAACTGGTTGTATTGGATCGTTATTAACTCGGTTTCAATCTTCCTATATCTAGAACGCGGCTTTGCTTTGTACGCGGCCTTGTTTGTGGTCTATATTGTTTTATCGGTGATCGGCTACGCCAAGTGGAAAAGCAGCCGCTCTATCGCTTACGGCTAATAGATGGAACTGCCGCGAAAACAATGGCAAGCCTTGGGTATAGAATCCGAGCCTATTTTAATAAAACAATTTAGCGAGGGAGAAAACCACCACACGTGTTTGATCAAAGCTGGCGCAGACACTTGGGTTATTAAGAAGTTCGAACACTCTTTTGATCAGGCGGTCGAAGGGCAAAAACACGCGGCAGCCTTGGGCATCGCACCGGCCATTAAACGCGCTGAGTCGCCATTATTGTTAATGGGCTACATTGATGCTCAGCCCTTAGCCAATCCGCACAACCAAGATCTGGATCGCTTAGCGGCTTGCCTTGCCAAGCTCCATGCGGCGCCGTATTCA
The DNA here is from genome assembly GCA_937922925.1 of uncultured Arenicella sp. Lineage (GTDB taxonomy): Bacteria > Pseudomonadota > Gammaproteobacteria > Arenicellales > Arenicellaceae > Arenicella. Next base: position 23,159 of record CALAKU010000040.1, read on the forward strand.
GGAAGTAGAGTCTTCGATTTAGTAGGCTTTTCTGAACACTATGCAAACCAAGTTGGCTCTTGGGAACAAAACAAACACCGTGAACTCAGTGGCGCCCTTGACTGGTTTTGTCAGGATCAAACGCCTACAACGTTTTGCCATAATGATTTGGTCTTGCAAAACATCATCATTAAAAACGAGCAAACCTTTTTTATTGATTGGGAGTTCGCCGCCATCAATAATCCTTGGTTCGATTTGGCTGCTGTTATTGTTTACGCTTCGTTGGATAAAGATCAAGCTAAGCGTTTTCTAACCGCCTATCAACCAACTTGGGGAGAGCTGGTAAACAAACCCATTTTTTTGAGCGCACAAATCACTTTGCTCTGGCTCGACCTTCTCTGGCATTGCGCACGTGAACCCAATTATCGAAGCTTGCATCAACCTCGTTTTGATCACTTAGAAAAACTTGCCAGCGAGTTTAATCGGCTAACCACCGCCTAGTCTTTGGGGCTATCTTCGGGTCTGTCTTTAGGTCTAAGCCGTAACAGCCCCTCTTGTGCGGTGGATGCGATCAACACACCGTCTTCTCGGTAAATACGGCCATAGGTAAACCCGCGCCCGCCACTGCTTGATTGCGATCGGCAATCGTAAAACAACCACTGATCGGCGCGAAACTCACGGTGAAACCAAATGGCGTGATCCAACGACGCCATAATCAAGCGCTGCCCTTTTGCTTCCAGCCTCTTTTTGCTTACATCGTGGGGGTTCAATGCAGCTCGCAACAAACCCATGTCGGAAATGTACGCCAGTACTGAGTGATGGCAAGCTTGAGCATCGGGTAAAGCGTGTTTAGCCCTAAACCAATACTGCACCGCGTGCTCGTCGCTGACTTTATCGTCTGGCAAAAAATAGGCCTCAAAGTAATCGCTTTGAAAATCGTGCTGGCGAGGCATGCTTGAATCGAGTACCGACCGCAGCGCGTCGGTTGGCAAGTCACCGAGGTTAGCATGGTCTAGGCCTTGTTCTGGTTTCTGGAAGGACGCGGAGAGATGAAAAATCTGTCGGCCGTGTTGAATCGCCACCACTCGCCGATTGGAAAAACTGCCACCATCTAAGCTTCGATCTACCTCATAGATAATCGGCGCATCAACATCACCGCGCAATAAAAAGTAGGCGTGGGCAGAATGAATGAGGCGTTCGTCATCGAGTGTGTTGTACGCGGCCTTGATCGCCTGACCTAATACTTGGCCACCAAACACTTGGCCTGTTTTGAAATCACGACTTTGGCCTCGAAACAAATTTTTGTCGAGCGCTTCGCAGTTTAAAAAATCAAGAAGTGGGCTAGTTGAGGAAACCATTTATTCAAGTAGAAAGGGTAGTCTGGCGGCTGAGTTTGTGGCTCTGTAAAAACGGCTGGCTCTAAGGCCAGCCGCAAACGTTTAAAACAGGTTCAGTGAACTTCGCTATTTAGCATCAATATTTTCTAGATCAATGCCTGCTTCATCGGCAGCTTCTTTAAAATCTTTACATGCTGGAGTATTGGGTTCTCCCTGTTGAGCCATTAGCTCGTCGCATGACATTTCTAAAATGGAATCCGAACAAGCTACCGCTTTGTTGGTAAGACCGGCATCTTCAAAAGTCTGTGTGTAGCCTTCGAGCATGACTTTGCATTGCGAATCGAACATCGCTTCGATCATTTGTTCCATCTGTGGTGGAATTTCACTTTGTTTTCGAGCTTCATCCAAAGCGCATTGCTTTATTTTGCCGCACAGACGTTCGTATTGAACCTCTTCGGCGTTTGCAGCTGAGATAAAGAGACTGGTGAGAAGCAGGGCGATGCCTTTTTTCATTGAGATATCCTCGTTACATTAGTGTTCACAAACAGCATACCATTTCAGTATGCTGTTTGCGCCACCATTAACGATACCGTTAACCTTGGTGCCAATGACAAACAGGCATTTTTCTCGACCTTAACACTAGGCGATTTTCTGATCTGGTATTGACTCTTTCGCTAGGTTTAGTCGCGCACAAATCTCAGCGACAGGGTCGGTTTTGTTCAAAGTATAAAAGTGCAAACCGGGCACGCCTCGCTCTAGTAAGTCCCAACACAGCTGAGTTACCACATCCAAGCCAAAGGCTTTTAAAGATGCTTCATCGTTCTGATATTGCTCAAGGCGGCTTGCAATCCAGCGCGGTATTTCAGCGCCGCAGGCTTTGGAAAACCGCATCAAGGTTTCATAGTGAACAATCGGCATAATCCCAGGCACAATAGGGGCATCAATCCCCATGCGCTCGGCGTCACGTACAAAGGCAAAATAACTGTCGACATTGTAGAAATATTGCGTGATAGCCGAACTCGCTCCTGCATCAAACTTCGCTTTGAAAAACGCCAATTCGGAAACTGGGTCTTTCGATTCAGGATGCAGCTCAGGGTAAGCAGCGACTTCTAAATGAAGATCACCACCAAACTCTGCGCGAATAAAGGCGAGCAGGTTTTCAGCGTACGGGAATTCCCCAAGGTCACTATGACCTGTGGGTAAATCGCCACGCAATACGACAAAGCGATCGATACCAAGGTTACGATAACCTTGAACCAGCAATCGAATGTCTTCTTCTTTACTGCCGATGCCAGTAATGTGCGGCACGACCTTGGCGCCAGCCGCGAGTAACTTGCTGACGGCTTCAAGCGTGCCTTGTTGTGTGCTACCAAGAGCACCATAGGTGACGGACACAAATTGCGGCGAGTAGTCATCGAGCGATTTGTATACATCGATTAAGCGCTCAGTGCCTAGCACTGAACGGGGCGGAAAGAATTCAAAACTCAATTCAGGCCGCGGTGGATTTGGGTAAAAATCATTCATGGTCAAACTCCATAATGTGGCGTTTGACGCGGGACTGGACAATCCGTGCGCCCATAGCACTTCTACGGTACTTTGCTGGCGCACAAACAACTAAGCTGCGCCAAACGAATGCCAGAGATAACAAGCCCGAGGAAGCGTAAATCCTTGTATTGAGTCCATTAGCGGTATTGATCCGGGCTAAAAAAGCTAAGCAAACTGAGCCAGGCTAATTAAGCAAAATCAACACCGCTTAAACGGAAAACATCAAAGTGCATTTCTAGAAAATGCAATACAAACAGAAAGAGCCCCTCGCTCTAAACTAGATCGTTATTACTGCGGTGCCGGTGCGAACCGACACCGAATAATTAGTAACGATAGTGTTCTTGCTTGTAAGGTCCTTCGACTTTTACGTTGATGTAGTCGGCTTGTTCTTGAGTCAACTCGGTGAGTTTGGCACCAATTTTATCAAGGTGTAAACGTGCGACTTTTTCATCTAAGTGCTTTGGCAAAATATAAACTTCGTTGCCGTAGTCGTCGCCTTTGGTCCACAATTCGATTTGCGCCAACGTTTGATTGGTAAACGAATTCGACATAACAAAACTTGGATGACCTGTTGCGCAACCTAAGTTCACCAAACGACCTTGCGCCAACAAGATAATGCGCTTGCCGTCTGGGAAGATCACATGATCCACTTGGTCTTTGATGTTCTCCCATTCAAGATCATTCAAACCGGCCACGTCGATTTCATTATCAAAGTGCCCGATGTTACAAACGATGGCTTGATCCTTCATTTGCTCCATGTGCTCACGACGGATAATGTTGAAATTACCTGTCGTGGTTACAAAGATATCGGCGTCGGCGATGGCGTCTTCTAAGGTCACCACCTCGTAGCCTTCCATTGCGGCTTGCAAAGCGCAAATTGGGTCAATTTCAGTGACCTGAACAATGGCACCTAAGCCACGCAGTGAGGCAGCAGAGCCTTTGCCCACATCACCATAACCGCACACAACCGCGCGCTTGCCGGCTATCATCACGTCGGTTGCACGCTTGATTGAATCAACCAATGACTCACGGCAGCCATACAAGTTATCAAACTTAGATTTGGTAACCGAATCGTTTACGTTGATGGCCGGGAATGGCAATGTGCCTTCTTCAACCATTTTGTATAAACGCGCCACGCCTGTGGTGGTTTCTTCAGTAACACCTTGAACGCCAGCTAAACGGCGTGAGTACCAAGTATTGTCTTTGGCTAATTGATCTTTGATGGCGGCAAACAAGAAAGTTTCTTCTTCACTACCGGGGTTGTCCAACACACTGATGTCTTGCTCGGCTTTGCTGCCTAAGATCAACAACATAGTGGCGTCGCCACCGTCGTCTAAGATCATGTTGGGGCCAGTATCGTTCGGCCAATCCATAATGCGGTGTGTGTAGTGCCAGTACTCTTCCAGCGTTTCGCCTTTATAGGCATAAACAGGAATGTTTTGCGCTGCGATGGCGGCGGCGGCGTGATCTTGGGTAGAAAAGATATTGCACGACGCCCAACGCACTTCGGCACCTAAGGCAACCAAGGTTTCGATGAGTACGGCTGTTTGAATTGTCATGTGCAAAGAACCGGTGATCTTGGCGCCTTTTAAAGGCTGCTCAGCTCGGTACTCTTCACGAATGGATACAAGACCCGGCATTTCGGTTTCGGCAATCGCAATTTCTTTGCGGCCGAACTCAGCCAAGTTGATGTCTTTGACGTAGTAGTCTACAAATTCTGGGATAGATGGATTAGCACTCATCTTTCATCTCCGCTTTAAAAAGTTAATGAAAAATGAGCGTCGTTGAAGTTTGTGGTGAGAAGAAAGCACGAACTGTTCTTTCTAACTTCAGCGCTTGAGCCTATCGTGATACACGGTGCAACGCTCCTCAAGCGAGGCGAATTATATTCACGACTTGCGTAAAGTTCCAGTGAAAAACCTAAAAAATTCAGGGGTTTCGCTATTGTTTAGACAGCGCCCACACCGCAAATTCATTACCGCTGGGCTCAGTAAAATGAAAACGCCGCCCGCCGGGGAAATCAAAAATCGCCTGAACAATCTTGCCGCCACAGCGTTCTACTTTGGCTTGAGTCGCTTCTAAATCGTCACTATAGAACACCGTGAGAGCGGCGCCTTGAGCACTGTTGCTGCTCAGTGCCGCTTTATAGAACCCGCCGGTCACACCTTGGTTATCAAACGCCGTGTACTCCGGGCCATAGTCGGTAAATGCCCATCCAAAGGCTTGTTCAAAAAAGGTTTTGGTCGCAGTGAGGTCGCGCGCTGCATACTCTAAATAATCTATTTTTTCGTGTTTTGGCAATTTAACACCTCTGATAACCGCAATTTGCATGCTTAAATTTAGACAGTAACTATGATAGTTTAATTGTTGAGGGCGTGAAGATGATTAAGGTTCAATGTTGGCTGGTGCTTGCTATTTGCTTGTTGTTGCAGGCTTGCACAACCACATCTTCATCTAAGCCATTGTCACTCGATGAGAATTTGCAATCGATTCTCAATTACAAGGAAAGCCTAGATCCAAACCATCCTGATCAACTGGAAAATATCTTTTACGTCCCGAATTACTTTAAGGAAGAAATAAAAGACCGTTTCGGTCATATGAGTCGTTTTAAAGCGGCACGCAAAATGGCGCATTGGCTTATCAAAAAGGATGGCTACGGCCTGGTTTATGACGTCCATACAAATCTAAAACCCAGCGACGCGATTCTCGAGCGCCGCGGCAATTGCTTGAGTTTTACGTTATTGCTCATTGAACTCGGCGAGGTATTAGATATCCCTATTCGGCCCAACCAAGTCGACTTACCAGATACTTGGGGCAATAATGGCAGCGAAGATTTGGTGTTTTATCGGCACGTAAATGGCATTTTAAAAAATCAACGCGAGACACAAATCTTAGACCTTGCGATACAAGATTATAATTTTGCTTACCCGCAACGAGTTATTACTAAAAGCCAGGCAGCAGCCCTGTTGTTTAGTAACAAAGGCGTGGATGGGCTAAAAGAAGATAACTTCGAGAAAGCATTTCATTACCTTAAGCTGGCGATTTCGCACTTTCCAAATAACCCCGATATGTGGGTTAACCTTGGCGCGGCTTATAAGGCTCAAGGTCAGAGAAAGTTAGCCGAGCAGAGTTTTTTGCAAGCATTTCGGATGCGCGATCGAAATAATTTGGCGGCCAGCAATTTGGAACGTCTGTATCGATCTCAAGGGCAGAATGCAAAAGCGAATCGCTTCGCCAAAAAGGCAGAAAGAGCACGTAAACGAAATCCGTATTATCAATACCAAGTGGCGCTTAAACAATTCAGTGATAGCGAGTACGATCAAAGTTTGAAA
>CALAKU010000041.1 GCA_937922925.1 uncultured Arenicella sp.
TATGCGCCAAAATCGAAAAAGCTTCGAGTTGTTTTTACTCATTCGGAGGCGCTTGAAGTAATTAATCGTCTTGAGCATGACATCAAGCTTATTGCGCAATTAATGTATGGCAGTGGGCTTAGGGTTAGTGAGGCGGTGGGCTTGCGTGTTCGCGATATTGATTTGCAAGCGAACAGGCTTGTTGTGCGTAATGGTAAGGGCGGTAAAGATCGAGTGACTCTTTTGGCTGATTCCTTAAAAAGCAACCTATTGTTTCAATTTGAGTTAGTTCGGCGCCGACATTCAGCTGATTTAAATCGGGGTTTGGGTAGAGCGTTTGTTGCAGAGGTTGACCGCGACATTGACGATGCAGGCAGTAAAGGATTTAACGTTCAGTTTTTGTTCCCAAGCAAGTATCTTAGCTTTGATCAAAACAAAGTTAAGAAAGTTCGTTCGCATGTGTCGGTTAAGGCGGTTCAGCGAGCAGTCAAAGACGCGTTGAGGTATTCACAGATATCTAAAAACGCATCTGCACATACGTTTCGCCATTCATTTGCGACAAGGTTATTGGAGAGCGGTACGAATATTCGAGTCATCCAAACGTTACTAGGCCATAGCCAGGTTTCGACGACTGAAATTTACACACACGTTTCAAGCGCTGAATCTATCGCGACTACGAGCCCATTGGATTAAGTCGTCTAAGTTTAACTAAAGTTGCTTAATCCCAGATCACTTCGTCTTTGGCTTCATGCCATTTTAGATACTGCTCGCTAAAGCGCTGATCGAGTTCGTTGCGTTTGACTTTGAGTGTGGGCGTTAGAATGCCGTTGTCTGGCGACCAAGGTTCGTTTTGAATAATCGTCGTTGAAATGCGTTCGTATTTTGCTCGGGTTTGATTCAACTCTTTGACGGTTTGCATAATCGAATCCGCGACCTCTTGTTGATCGCATGCTTTTCCAGCCTCTGACAAATTTAGCAGGGCAATCGGTTGTGGAATGCCGATGCCTGCGACGCAAACCTGCTCAATAAAGTCGTTTTTGGCGATCGCTTCTTCGAGTGGGTTGGGGGTAACAAAACTGCCTTTGGCGGTTTTAAAAGCGTCTTTGATTCGGCCTGTCACATACAGATAGCCCTTGTCATCGAGCTTGCCGACATCGCCGCTATGCAACCAGCCGTCTTTCAATACCTCTGAGGTGATCTCTTGGGACTTGTAATAGCCCTGCATCATGTACGGCGTGCGCATCAAAATCTCGCCGCTTTCGGGGTCGATGCGTACTTGTGCATCGGGAATGGTGCGGCCAACCGATTGGCTTGGTGTTTCGTCGTCTACACCATTGGTAAACGAACCCATGGTTTCGGTCATGCCATAGGCTTCAATCAGTTTAATGTCTAAACGTTTGTAAAAGTCTTTGATAAATGACGGTGTGATGGCAGCGCCTGTGGCGGCAATTTTCAGATCGCGCAAGCCGATCGCTTCGCGCAGTTTTCGTTTTACTCGTGGGCCAATGATTGGCAGGCTTAAAAGCAGCTTTAATTTCTTCTCAGGCACTTTTTCAATGACGCCTTGATAAAACAATGTCCAAATACGTGGCACGGCAAATAGAAAGTCTGGCTGTGTGTCTTTGATGTTGGCAGCGAAGCTGCTCAAGTTTTCTGCAAAGGAAACTTCACCTCCCATTATGATGGCGGGGATTTGTACGCCAAGTCGCTCGGCCACATGGTTGAGCGGTAAGAACGAAAAGAAACGTTTGTCTTTGATCTGATAAACGCCAACCCAGTTATGCTTTTTTTCGTTGGCCATCAGCAGGGCTGGGCTGCGATGATTGTGCATTACACCTTTGGGCGTGCCGGTAGTGCCTGAGGTAAAAAGAATCGTCCACATGTCATCAAGGTGTGGAACAAAGTTGTCTTTGCTTGGTTCATGTTGAGCTAGAAGATCATCCCAGTGATGACCAACGTCAATGTCGGCATCGCCAGTATAGGCCGGGAACTTTATTGTTGGCATGTCTTGTGGAATAACTGATGACTTATCGCCCCAGTGATCATGGCGGCCAAGGAATAGGGCATCAATATCCCCAATGTCGAGAACTTGAGCGAATTGGTCTGCCGGTAAACTTGGATAAAACGGCACGCTTACATAGCCGCCCATCATGATGGCAAGGTCGGCGACGAACCAGTGCATGCAGTTTTTAGACGACAGCCCGATATGGGCGCCCGCCTCTAAGCCCATTGAGCGCATGGCAGTTACCATTTTGCGGGCTTGTTCGCCGGCTTGTTTAAACGTCAATGTTCGCCATTGATCACCATAGGGCTGGCGCAGAAAAACATCATCCGGCTTTTCTATTTCCCAACGATAGAAATGTTCAATGGCTGGGAGCAGTGGCGGGTTCGATTCATTATTATCTTTATCCATGAGCGCCAGTATAGTTCCTTTATGTGTAAAGTCAGAAAAGATCTAAATAGCCAGAAAAAAGCGCCAACATTTGAAAACCATCACTGCCGTTAAGAGCTGTGACTATTTGTTGAAAACGTGCCTGCCGTTTTGGTGTTTTGCCTTGTGCGATGAGCTAAGCCAAAGCCGTTTGTTTTGGCAAAAACCAAGAGGCTAAAGCTGCCAGAGCCAGCAGCACAGAAGAAACAATTAGGCAGGCGGCAAGATCATACTGTTGGAACACTAAGCCCGAGAGTAGGGTGCCGAATAGCCGCCCAGCTGCGTTGGCCATATAGTAAAAGCCGACATCCATCGACACCGCAGAGCGATCTGCGTAGTTCACAATCAAGTAGCTATGCAGTGATGAGTTGATGGCGAAAACCACGCCGAAGGCCAGTAAACCCAGCAACAAAACAGGCACCGGGAAGGTGCCCGATGTATTTGCTCCAAGAGCGATGCTAAGCGGGATTAAAGCCAAACTGCAAACCCACACAAAAGCAGAGTACCCATCGCGACGTTGCGTAAAAAATTTGGGGGCCTGCGTTTGAACCAGACCGTAGATGATGATCCAGCTGGCCATAAAGGCACCAACCTGTGTGTGC
>CALAKU010000042.1 GCA_937922925.1 uncultured Arenicella sp.
GAACGAGCAGACGTCGACGACAATCAAATAAGCGCCTTGGGTTATTGCTTCGGTGGCGCGGTGGTTTTAGCCATGGCCAGAGCAGGCAAAGAGCTCAAAGTCGTCGCTAGTTTTCATGGCGTATTGCAAACTGAAACTCCACTTTCCAAAGGTGGTTTCACGGGCAAAATCCTAGTCTTTAATGGCGCCGATGATCCGATGGTCACGCCTGAGATCGTGAGTGATTTCAAAGCAGAAATGGACGCCGCAGACGCGGACTACGAATTAGTCGACTACCCCGGTGTACTTCACGGCTTTACCAACCCCGCGGCGACCGCCAAAGGCAAAGCCACCGGTATGCCACTGGCTTACGACGAATTCGCCGATACAGATTCGTTTGCTAGAACACTGTCCGCACTAAATTGCTAATACGTGGCGCCTTAGTCTAAGTGAATAGCGACTATGCAGCGCAGTGGCAAAACGCGCTTGAACAAATAGCTCATGGTTGGCCAAAACCTAAAATTATCAAACAAGCGATTGAGTTGCCGGGTTTTGATGCCAAGCAGCTGGCTGAAGGCTTAGTTCGAGTTGATGAGCTGTTAACAAACCTAGCGCAGAGCGGCCAAACTATCAGCCTAAGGACATTGTCAGCCCGTTGCTTTAACGGCCATTCAAAAGTATTGGATACCAAGCGTGCTTTTCTGGAACATGCGTTTCCCCTCGCCAAGGCTGTGATTGAAGATCGAGTGATTATGCTGTCGGCTTATATCCCCGAGCGTTTAGATGCCGTTCTGTTTGTTGAGAATTTCGATAGCTTTCGCACTACAGTTCGTGCGGTTAAGAACTGTCATTGGAAGAACAACTTGGCCGTGATTTATTCAGCGGGTTATCGAGGGTCTGCCGGTCAGATTCGTGATCCGAAAGTGACGCAATTCGTAACGATCAATCAGGCGAACAAAACAGCTTACCAAGCCTTTCACGATTGGTGGTACTTGCGTACAACTTCCGAAAAGCCTTGTTTTTTCTGGGGCGATTTAGATTACGAGGGCCTTGGCATTATTAAGTCTTTGCGGCGCACTTTTCCTACCACTCGATGTTGGTCAACCGCCTTCGAAGCCATGATTGTTCATTTAGACGCAGGTGTTGCTCATAAAAAGGAGCACGCCACTAAGAAAGGTCAAATCAACCCTGGCTCCACGGGATGTGATTTTTCGGATAGCCGCCTACTCGCGCTCATAGAAGACGATGATCTATTTGTTGATCAAGAAGTGCTTTGTTACGATGAAGTATCGCGGGCGCTTGCGCAAAGCGATTTCTTAGAAGGCTAAAGGCCATCATTCATACCTCATTATTCATACAAGGAAACAGTAATGACTCACGATAATAAAAACACGATGGACATCTACCAAGCGCCGACTTCAGATGTGAACAATCTTGACACGGTCCCGATCAAGAATACAAACGTGATGCTGGCGATTATTTTTAGTATTGGCCTCACTTTTCTGAGTTACGGAATCGCCATGCTCGGATTCCTTAATAAGAGCATTCCGTCCGTATTTGACATCATAATGGGCGCCTTCTTTTATGGAATGGTGTCCATGGCTGGTTGGCTTGTTATTGGTCTGCCCACTTTCTACCTTGCCAAACGGTTTTTTAAACTGAACTGGTTGGCCTTTGTGATTCCGCCATTGGCATTAGCTGCAATTGAGCTCATCGCCGCACAACAGATCTGGTTGAGCCTTTGCGCCTTGTTGCAAGCCTGCGTGTTTCGTTATCAATTTAGACGTTGAAGTTAACTTTGATGCTTTTGAGCCAGAGTTTTTTACTCCCCCTCCCTTTTTTGTTTTTCATTCTATTTTATAGAATATAAAGTGCGATACATTCAATTTTAATGATCGATTGAATCGATCGATAATAAGCTCACCTCTTACCAAACCTGAGCTTAAAATCATGAATATCAACATTGGCATTGCCTCTGCCGAGCGCGAAAGTATTGCGGAAAAACTTCAGGCTTTATTGGCCGACAGCTACACCTTGTATCTGCAAACGCATAACTTTCATTGGAATGTTACCGGGCCTTACTTCCAACAACTCCATGCCTTGTTTGAAACGCACTATACTGAACTCGCACTGGCAGTTGATGAAATCGCTGAGCGTATTCGCACACTCGGCGTAGCCGCTCCGGCAAGCTATAAAGCATTCGCCGCGCTGAGTTCAATCAATGAGATTGATGGCGTACCCAGTGCTCAGGAGATGCTAAAAATATTGACAGCCAACAACGAGCAAGTTGTGCGCACCTGTAGAGATGCGCTTTTGGTTGCTCAAGAAGCCGGTGATGAATCGTCGGCTGCATTGATTTCAGATCGGATGCGGGTTCACGAGAAAGCGGCGTGGATGCTCAGAGCGTCTCTTTAACAAACCGTTCAAATAATTTGAAGCAACCTAAACCGTCTGGCCAAATTTTGTCGAGAACATTAAACGCTCAAAGGCGAGCGTTTAAGACGGTAGCGCGCCAGCCTGTTTGAGTGCCGTAATCTCTTGCTCACTAAAACCAAACTCCGCTAGCACCGTTTCTGTATCAGCACCCTCAGCTCGCGGTGGCTCGGGCGTATCTAATTGATGCGCTTGAAAACGTGGTGCAGGAGCAGGCTGTTTTACCCCGTTTAATTCAATGTGATTTTGTCGAGCTTGATTGTGCGGATGTAGAGGCGCTTCGGTGAAATCCAACACCGGGGCAAAACACACGTCGGTGCCTTCCATAATCTCGCACCATTGGTCGCGGGTCTTGGTTTTTATTACCTCCCCGAGTTTGCTCGCATTCACGCTCCATGTAGCTGGGTTCATTTGATCGGCAAATTCGGTTTCATCTAGGCCAGCTTTTTTAAGCAATAAAGCGTAGAACTGAGGCTCTATCGAACCAATCGAGACAAACTTAGCGTCGGCGGTTTCATAGCATTGATAAAAATGTGCGGCGCCATCCAGCAAGTTGGATTCGCGCTGCGGTGCCCAGGCGTTGAGTGAGTGCAAGGTGTGCATCATACCCATTAGGCTGGCGCCACCATCCACAATCGCGGCGTCAATCACGTCGCCTTTGCCAGTTAAAGTCGCGGCGTGCAATGCCGCCAACATGCCCATCACCAAAAACAAACTACCGCCTGCGAAATCACCAATCAAATTCAGCGGCGGCACCGGTTTGTCTTTGGGGCCAATCGCCGCTAACGCGCCAGTTAAGGCAATGTAATTCAAATCGTGGCCGGCGGCTTTTGCAAGTGGCCCGGTTTGCCCCCAGCCGCTCATGCGCCCGTAAATGAGTTTTGCATTACGCGCGTGGCAGTCTTGCGGGCCTAGGCCCAGCTTCTCCATCACACCGGGGCGAAAGCCCTCGATCAGCATGTCGGATTGCTCGATCAAACTCAGTGCGGTTTCAACCCCTTGCGTTGACTTAAGGTTCAGCGCGATGGATTTTTTACCCCGGCAATGAATGTCCATTGCCGACGGTGCGCCAATGCCCGAGGCTTGTCGCGAGCGTTCGACGCTAATCACCTCGGCGCCCATATCCGCCAGCAACATACCCGCATAGGGCCCTGGGCCGATGCCTTTGAATTCGATGACGCGAATGCCGTTAAGTGGTCCCATCTTGGTTTCGTTTAATTCAATGTTGCGGTCGCCGCATTATACGATGGTAAAAAGGACTCGTTGTGACTAGCCACTAAACCAATCGCCTTGAATGCGGCTTTGCGCATCAGACGGTTTTCGAAATGATAAATTTGCCCGGCACGACGCGAGGTCAATTGCACTCGCGCGGTACGCGCCTTGCGCGTGTTTTGGTACATCGACAAGGCTTGCTCAAGATCGGCCTCGTGCGTTAACGCTCGGCTTAAAATACACGCGTCTTCTAACGCCAGGGATGCGCCAGCCGCCATAAAAGGCAGGCTCGCGTGCGCCGCATCGCCTAACAAAGCAACACGCTTACGATGCCATTGATCAATCGGTTCATGATCAAACAACGCCCAACGATAACAAGGCTCGTTTTCAACCGCGTTGATTACCGAGGTGACAGTTTCGTGCCAACCGTCAAAGTCGGCTTTCAATTGCTGCCACGGAGCTTGGCTTTGCCATTGCGAGTCTTGCCAATCAGGGTCTTCAACAACGCCGACCAGGTTGACCATCTTTTTAGCTCGCACGTAATACAGCACCGCATGTTTTCTGGGGCCGACAAAGTTAGCCGTTATCGTTGGCATCCAGTCTTGGTTCAAGCGCTCCGCTGGCACCATGACGCGCCATGCAACATTGCCGGTAAATTGCGGCTGATAATCGCCGACCAAATGAGGTCGAACCACCGAATGAATCCCATCGGCGCCAATCAACAAATCCGCCTCGAGCTGACCTTTATTAGTAGTAACTTCTACGCGATCATCATGCTCTACGATATCCTCGCAGCGGGTCGAAAATTGGCAACGCAAATTCGACTGACCTAAAGCAGAAGCGGCCAAGGCTTCGATTAAATCAGCCCGATGTAAATTCCAATACGGCTGACCGTATTTACGCTCATAGTGATCGCCGAGCTTCATGCGGTGCAAGGCTTGCCCGGTCTCAAAATCCTTGAATTCAATTGTTGTTGGCGCAACCGCAACAGCGCTAAGCGTTTGCATCAAGCCCAATTCATTTAGAACCCAGTTGGCATTCGCGCCGCACTGTATGCCCGCCCCAACATTGCTTATGGTTTTAGCCTGTTCCAGTAAATGAACCTCATGCCCAGATCGCGCTAGAAACAAGCCGCAAGCGAGGCCACCAATCCCACCACCTACAATTATGATTTTCATGGTGTTATCTCACTAAGTAGAGTTTGAAGAAGTAGAGCTTGAAGGAATTATTCACCTTATCCCGGCAGCGACTAAGTGAATGCAAACATAGGGCACTGAATTCCGGCGACCACATGCCTGACTTAGCAGTCGCAGGCGAATGGTTCAACTCGCCCGGACTACGGCATTTAGCACCGCGTTCAAAGTTGCGCCTAAAATATCGCGGCTTTTGCCAGCGCCGCATACGCGTTTTGAATCCACGCTGATTTGCACATAGGCCATGGCTTCGGAACCATCATTTTTGCCTAAGGTGTGTTCGTTGTATTCGATCACCACCACATCTCGATCAAGGTGGGCTTTTAGCCCGGCTGTAAACGCCTCGAGCACGCCACGGCCGTTGCCCTTTATTGAGACTTCTTTGCCGTCTACCAACATCATGGCATCCAAAGAGTCTTCGCCCTCGCTGCGATTAACTTGATAGCTCTTTAACCGCATTTGAGGTTCGGTGGGTAAATAGCTCGCAAAGAATAAATCCGATATTTGCTGTGGGCTAACTTCGGCTTCGGTTCGTTCGGCTTCGGCTTGTACTACCGGGCTAAAATCAACTTGCATCCATCGCGGCATTTTGATGCCATGCTCTTGCTCAAGCACATAGGCAACGCCGCCTTTGCCGGATTGCGAGTTAATGCGAATCACTTCTTGGTAGTTGCGGCCAAGATCACGTGGGTCTACTGGTAAGTAGGCCACTTCCCAAGTTTCACCGTCTTCATAAAGAGCTAAGCATTTATTGATGGCATCTTGGTGTGAACCAGAGAACGCCGCAAACACTAATTCACCTGCGTATGGATGGCGCGGATGCACTTTAAGCGCCGTGCATCGCTCAACCACGTTGATGATTCGATCCATGTGCGAGAAGTCGAGATTAGGATCAACACCTGCGCTGTATAAATTCATGCCCATGGTCACGATGTCCATGTTGCCGGTGCGCTCGCCATTACCCAGCAAAGTGCCTTCGACTCGATCGGCTCCGGCTAATACACCTAGCTCCGAAGCGGCCACACCGCAGCCTCGGTCATTATGCGTATGCAAACTAATAGTGACACTGTCGCGGTGATTCACGTGATCGCAAAACCACTCTATTTGATCGGCATACACATTCGGCGTGGCGACTTCTACGGTGGCGGGCAAATTCAAAATGCATTTGCGCTCAGGCGTAGGCTGCCACACATCCAATACGGCGTTACACACGTCAACGGCGTAGTCGATTTCTGTACCGGTGAAACTCTCAGGGGAATATTGAAACTGCCACTGCGTTTCGGGCTGCCGCTCAGCACCCTCCTTAACCCATTGTGCTCCGTTGACTGCGATCTGTTTTATTTCATCTCGCGAGAGTTTGAACACTTGCTCGCGCTGAACGGTCGAGGTTGAATTGTAAACGTGAACAATGGCTTTTTTGGCACCCTTAAGAGACTCGTATGTGCGTTCGATCAACTCCTTACGTGCCTGCGTCAAAACCTGAATAGTGACGTCGTCTGGAATTCGATTTTCGTTGATTAATTGCTGAACAAAATCAAAATCCGGTTGCGATGCTGCGGGAAAGCCCACCTCGATTTGCTTAAAGCCAACGCTCACTAACATTTCAAACATGTCGAGTTTCTGCGCGGGCGTCATCGGATCAATTAGCGCTTGGTTGCCGTCGCGAAGATCGACACTGCACCACTGCGGAGCATGCTCGATAACGCGGTTTGGCCAACGACGATCGCGTTTATCTAGTGCGACAATTTTTGTGTACTTTTGATGGTTGTATGAC
>CALAKU010000043.1 GCA_937922925.1 uncultured Arenicella sp.
GACTGAGGGCCTTTGGTAATTTCAACCAACTGAAGCTCATTGATGCCGATGGTTTGAATACCACCTGAAATGGCAATGCCGTCTAGGAAAACCGTCGCCGTTTGTCGTAAACGATCACCGGTATCTAAAAATACCCCACGAAAACGTGGCGTGGTATCAACACGGGCATTGTTGTTTACGCCACTATTGAATTTCTCGATGAACAAACCCGGCGTGGCTTTCGAGATATCCAGCACGCTATCAAAGCCCGCTTGCTCTAATTCGGTTTGTTTAAACGCGCTCACTGCAATCGGCGCGTCTTGAAGGGTCTCCGCACGCTTACGCGCGGTGACGATAATTTCTTCTAAGGCGGTATTTGCAAATGCCACCGGGGATGTGAACGCAACACTAAGCCCGATAATACCAGCTTGTATCAACTCCACTTTACGCAATCTTTTCATGGATAACTCCTCTTAATCGTTTTCGTGTGCTCTATCTCTATACAAAAAATATAGATGTATTGATATTGACATAATGTTATATCAATATATTATTTGGTTTGTACACTTAAAAACCATATTTATGAGATTTTAAAGTAAATATATCGGATTTATCGATGAAAACCCTGCCGCACCACGTCACCTTGCATGATTTGCCCAGCAACTCTCATGAAATTTGCGAGACCGAGGGGCAATGGCCAACGCTGATTAAAGGGCATCGAATTGACTTTACCGCCGGGGAGCCTTTAGACCGTCTTTACACAGACGCCTACGAATTATTTATACCCACTCGACCAATGTCGATCACAGAGGTGTCGGGTAACTTTCATCGCAAACATTTTCACTATCGCATGGGCACGGTCGCCTTCAGTCACCCCAAGGTCGATTGGCGAGTTGAATGGGAAGGTACGATTGAGGCCGTGGTGCTGCTTTGGCAGCCTAAAGTAATACAAAAAGCGGCATCTAAATTCTTTAGCGAACACATAGACGAGTTAAGTTGGCGGCAGGCCATGGGCGATCACGCTCCAGCCATTTCTTACTTAGGATTGGATATCGCGAGCCAAGCCATATCTGGTTTTCCAGCTGGAGAAGAGCACGTTGAGCTTTTAATTGAAGCCCTGCTCGCCATGTGTTTGCGTCGTTATGCTTCAACTAAGTCACGCGACACCATGCTCGCAGGCGTGCTAAGCCGCCAAGTATTGCAAGCTGTTAGTTTTATCAACGCGCGCTTAACGAATGACTTTTCAATAGATGAGATATGCACTCACAGTGCCGTATCGAAGTCACACCTCAACCGCTTATTCCATAACGAACTCGGTTTAAGCCCTTGGGAATTTGTACAACGCCAGCGCATTCAAAAAGCCGGGCATTTACTGCAAACAACCAGCCATACCATCGAGGATATTTGCGGCCAACTTGGCTTTAAAAGCCGCTCGAGTTTTGCCAAACGTTTTTCCAGAGAATTTGGTTGCACGCCAAGCCACCATCGATCAAAAAAATCAACACAGAGTTACCACGAACAAGTTTGATCACACCAAGTAACGCGTGCCAATAGCCATAACACCGTCTTGAAGCGCTGGAAATTAGTTTCCCTATTGAATTCAAACAAGGCAAACTTGAGTTGAGTTTAAATTACGAAGGCAGTGTCATGAGTTCATCACTATCAAAACAAGCCGTCTATGCGCTTTTTGCGGTCATCGGCGTCATCGTCACTTGGTACTTTAATTTGCAGGCGATGGAAGCCAACCCAGATTTTTCCTTGGCCACTTTTATTGCCGATAATTATGTAAACCCCTCGTCGGCATCGATCATGAACGATATCGCTGTGGTGTGCGCAGTTTTCTTTATATGGTCTTTCTTTGAGGCTCGAAAACTCAAGATGCGTTTTTGGTGGCTTTATATACCCGCCACTCTAATTATTGCTATCGCTTTCGCCTATCCTTTGTTTTTACTGTTTCGCGAACGCGCATTGGAAAGAATTGAACTGGCTAAGGCTTAGATCACGCGAGCCGATAACAACCCGACCAAGGCTCAAGGGACACTAAAATACACCTTTACTGGCCGTGAACAGTTATCGATTATTCGACGAAGAGTTAGACGGCTTTTTTGCTGGGCGTTTTCCGCGTCGGCCTTGTGATGGCTTTTTCCGGCGCGTTGGCTTTTGACCGTCAGCTGCTCGACTGGTCGGCCTGTCGCCTTGAGCTTTTTTAAATTTCTTTTTCTTTTTTGGTTTTCGGGGCTGAGTATTATTTGCGTTGATAGGCTTTGAAGCTGGCAGAGCATTCAACGGCTCGTAAGCCTCAAGGTGAGTTCTTGGAATCTCTTTCTTTATAAGCCGCTCTATATCGACTAGCTGTTTATATTCGTCATGGCTCACCAGTGAAACGGCTTCGCCACTGGCACCAGCTCGACCGGTTCGGCCAATACGATGCACATAGTCTTCAGCAACCTGTGGAAGGTCAAAGTTGACGACATGTGGTAATTGATCGATGTCGATTCCGCGGGCGGCAATATCGGTGGCGACCAAAACACGCAGATCACCCGATTTAAACGCCGCCAACGCCCTGGTTCGCGCGCCTTGGCTTTTATTGCCATGAATGGCCATGGCCTCGATATTCTTTGAAGTCAACTGGCGCGCAAGCCGGTCGGCCCCATGTTTAGTACGAGCAAACACCAAGACTTGATACCAATCATTCTCTTTTATCAGGCGCGTAAGGATTTGTCGCTTATCGGTTTTCTCTACCGCAATCAAGCGTTGCTCAACCGCCTTCACAGTACTATTGGGCGGGGTAACTGAAATCTCTACCGGCTTGTAAACGATAGTACGCGCTAGCTCTCTGATGTCTTGCGAGAACGTTGCAGAGAACATCAGAGTCTGTCGGCGTTTTGGCAGCAATTTGATGATGCGCCTGATGTCATGAATAAAGCCCATGTCGAGCATGCGATCGGCTTCATCCAGCACCAATGTTTCAAGCTTATCGAACTGCACCGCTCCCTGGTTGTGCAAATCTAAAAGGCGCCCCGGCGTGGCAATCACCACGTCTGTGGTGCCGCGCAGTTTTTGCATTTGTGGATTAATACCAACGCCGCCGAAGACAACCACCGATTTAATTCGCAATCCTTGGCCATATTGTTTGACACTATCGGCCACTTGCGCAGCCAATTCGCGAGTTGGCACCAACACCAAAACACGGGCTTGATTCCCCTTATGATTTGGCCGTTCAGCGTTTAATAAACGATGAAGTATCGGCAGCGTAAAGCCCGCTGTTTTACCAGTTCCAGTTTGCGCAGCGGCCATCACATCATGGCCTTGAATAACTTCTGG
>CALAKU010000044.1 GCA_937922925.1 uncultured Arenicella sp.
GCGAAAAGAAACTAGCTAAAGCGTGCTCTAAAGTTGCAGAGCAAACAGACGAAACAGTATTGGGCGGCCGCTTAGTTGACCGTTACGGCGAGTCAATCGAAGCCGAAAGCTAATTAACCCTTTTTGTGTAGGAAAACTATGTTGAAAACCAATACTAAAGTGACGGCCGCGGCTTCAATCCTTGCGCTCGCGTTACTCTCAAACACCAGCAGTGCACACGCTGGTAAAGAAGGGTATGAAAAGTGCCAAGGCGTTGTCAAAGCAGGCCAAAACGACTGCGGCGCCAATGGCCACGCTTGCGCGGGTTATGCCAAAGTCGATAACGATCCTAATGAATGGATCTATGTGCCGGAAGGCACGTGTGAAAAAATCGTTGGCGGTACTGTGAAAGGTGCGTCTGCGGACAAAGAGGCCGCCAGCTCCTAAGCGGCCTTTACAGAAGTTTGATGCAATCGGGTCTTGGAATTCGACCGGAATTATTCGACCCGGTTGCACAGCTTCGACCTTCTCTGGGGTTTTTAGAAGCGCATTCTGAAAACTACTTTGGAGGGTCAATCGCTCGCGCGAAATTACTCGAACTTCGCGAGCACTATCCTATCTCTATGCACGGTGTTGGCTTATCGCTAGGCCGAGCAGATCATCTTGATACCAATCACCTATCTGAGTTAAAGCAACTCGCCGATGAGCTTGAACCGTTTTTGGTTTCTGAGCATCTTGCTTGGAGCGCGTATTCGCATCGGCATGTGCCTGATTTACTGCCCTTACCATTGACCGAAGCGGCTTTGGCGATTGTGTGTGAGCACATCGATCAAATGCAAAATGTTTTGGGTCGGCAAATATTGGTAGAAAACCCGTCTAACTATTTAGTCTTCGATACCTTACAAATCCCCGAGCCAGAGTTCTTAAATGAATTGGCAAATCGTACCGGATGTGGATTGCTGGTTGATGTCAACAACATTCATGTAAGTGCCACCAACGTAGACCGCGATGCCAAGGCCTACATTAATGCCTTGGATTCAAACGCGATTGGTCAGTTTCATCTGGCCGGTTACACCGAGGTCGAAGGCGACCGCGGAGGTGTTCAAGAGAGTGTTCTAATTGACACGCACAACCAACCCGTTTATCCGCCAGTTTGGGCGCTATTCGATCACGCTTTGTCAGTGCATGGCGCACGCCCGAGCTTGGTCGAATGGGATTCAGATTTTCCAGAGTTTGAAGTGCTGCTTGAGCAGTGCCAGATAGCCAATGAGTATTTACAACAAAGGCCGCCAATCGAAATCACGACACAGCCTAAACCGGTGAGCCAAAGCGATGCCGATTCACTTAGTGTGAGCAATTTGCAAAACGAGTTTATGGAACGGCTTTTGGATGTGCACGGCAACCAACTGCCGCAGGCTCAAGACGCCTATCAGCATCGATTTTGGATATATCAAAATAACGTGTTTGCGGCTTTGCAGGACTACCTTGGCGAAGTTTTTCCGGCAACCCGCGGAGTTGTCGGTGAGGATTTCTTTAAACAAATGGCGCAGGTGTTTATTCAACAATCGCCACCGAGCCAAGGCAATATTCATTTATACGGCGGGCATTTTGTCGATGTTTGTCGCCAATTTGAAGGCCTAAATACGTTGGTCTATTTGCCTGATTTGATATCGTATGAATGGGCTTTGCATTCAGCTTATTATGCCATCGATTCAGCTCCATTAGACGTAAGCCAATTTTCACAAGATGAGCTGCTGGTTACGCCTGTAACGATGACTCAAAGTTATCATTTGCTTGATAGCCAATATCCAATTTATGCAATACACGAACAATCGCTCCCCGATTACCAAGGCGAGGTTGGCGTGCAACTTGAGCAGAGCCAAGATACCATTTTGGTGTGTCGACCAAGCTTTCGGGTTACCAGTTTGGTAATCGATGACGATACCGCCGCTTTTTTGGCCCAGTTGCAAAAAAGTGAAAATCTGCTGCAAGCAATAGAGGGCTTGCAAGGGTCTCTATTACCAGAGAGCTTGTCTACGGCACTAAGCTTTGTTTTTGAGAATAGCCTGCTGCGCGAAGCAAGCGTTAGTCAGGCAGCATAATAAACTTGCAGAATCGTTTGAAATACCGTTAATTAGGGTTCCCAAACGATTTAAATGAGACAACAACAATGAAAAATCTATATATAGCGTTCAGCGATTTATGTTCGACTTGGTTAACTCCCATCGTTAATTTGTGGGCAAGAATTCATATTGGTCTGATTTTTTGGCGCTCAGGTGTTGCCAAATTCGAAGATATGGAAGGCACCATAGAATTATTCGATGCTGAAGAAGACGGTGAATTTGCGTTGCCTTTTCTGTCGGCCGAACCCGCTGCCTATTTAGCCACGTTTGGCGAGCTTATATTGCCTATTCTGCTAGTGCTCGGCTTATTTACTCGAGTTGGCGCGGCAGGTTTGTTCGTGATGGCCGCGGTGATTTTCTTTTTCATCGAAGGTAACCCGCAACAGCCGCACTTGTGGATGATTGTTTGTGCCTTACTTACCGCTCAAGGCGGAAGCAAATTATCGATTGATCACTTTTTGTTCAAACGATAGAGACATTTGCAACGAAACCAGTAACAGGAACCGTGTTCCCGCAGTAAAACTCTTTTACCCCCCCCTTAGTGTTCTCGTTTTACTGCATTCGCCTCTGGGCCCAAAAGCCCAGAGGCTTTTTTACGTCCAGGGATGGACGGTATCCTGAAAATGCAGGAGGTGCTCCCAAGGAGCAATTTTCAGGGTATTTGCAGGGTGCGCCAATGAAAAGCTGCGCCAACAAATAGATGGTGTCCAAAACCATATGATCGCAAAAACCAAAGTCATAACCCGAGCAAACTATCCCAGTGTTATTCTTGGTGTATGAGTTTTACGCCCTCCATAGTTGGCCGATATGCGCCTAGCCCAACCGGTGACTTACACCTTGGAAATCTGCGAACCGCATTGCTCAGTTGGTTGCACGCTCGGCTTCAAGATGGGCGATTTATTTTACGCATCGAAGACATCGATATGCCGCGTACCGTCGAAGGCAGTGCCGACCGGATTTTGCGCGACCTTGAATGGCTTGGCATGGATTGGGATGGCGAGGTCGTCTATCAATCAAAACGACTAAACCTGTATCGTGATGCATTGTCATCATTGCAGCAAAAAAGTTTAATCTACCCATGTTTCTGTTCTCGGCGTGATATTCGCGATGCGGCCAGTGCGCCCAATGGCGGGCCTGGTCACAAAGGCGGTGAAGTAATCTATCCCGGCACCTGTCGTAATCTTGATGCGGTACAACAGGAACAGCAGCATCAACTCAAAGCACCAGCATACAGAATGCGAACCCACGGCCAGTTAGCGCGAGACTGTGGCGACTTTATTCTCAAGCGCTCCGATCAACTTTATGCGTATCAGTTAGCCGTGGTGGTTGATGATCTAGATCAAGGCGTTACGCACGTTGTGCGCGGCGCCGATTTGGCCACCAGCACAGCGCGCCAACAATATTTGGCGCGGCAGTTAAACCCCAGCGCAGTGCAAATTGAGTATTGGCATGCGCCGCTTATGCTAGACGAATCAGGCTCGCGCATGGCCAAGCGAGATGGCTCTACATCTATTCGAGCTTGGCAAACCGATCATCGAGGCGAAGCACAGGAGCTTATTGCCTTCTTGCTCGGCAGTTTAAATTTGACAGAACAATCAGCGCTTAGTTTGGACGAGGCATTGGGCTGTTGTTCTTTAGACTCGGTGCAATCGGCTCTTGAATTTACTAAGGCCTAATCTGGTATCGCAAATCGCGGTCTATTTCGATGCTCGCGTCGATGAGCTTGATTTTCGAGCTGTCGCAGGTGGCGATAGCCATTCTAGTTTTCTCGTAAATACCAATGGCCAAAAGGCCTTTGTGAAAGTTAATCAAGGCAGCGGGGCGTCAGTATTGGCCAGCGAATACGAGTCGCTGCTGCAACTCAATAAGCTTGAGATCGCTCATCTGTATCCCAAGCCTTTGGCTTTTGTCGAAGAGGCGATCGATGGACTACGCCATGCAGCCTTGTTGATGTCGTGCTGTAAATTGACGACCATAACGCGAGATAACGCTGCCTGTGCGGCTCAAGGTTTGATTGAGCACCATAGTCTTCAAAACAGCTTTTTTGGATGGAGTTACCCCAACTTTATTGGTTTGACAGCCCAAACGAATACGCAAACTACATCATGGGCCGAGTTTTTTATGCAATCGCGGTTAGAGCCACAACTCAATTTAGCAGCAGTGAAGGGTTTACCTGACAAGGTACACAATAGAATCGAGCGAGCGAAACCTAAAATTACGACGATGTTGAAAAGCCGGTCGATCAGCCCAAGTTTGTTGCACGGTGATTTATGGCTCGGGAATCTAGCCTTTGAGGCAGGCAAGGGTCACATTGCATTGTATGACCCGTCGCCATACTACGGCGATCCAGAAGTCGATATTGCCATGACTCGGTTGTTTGGTCGTTTGCCTAGCGAATTTTATACAGGCTATCGACGCGTTTTTCGGCGGCCAGAGAATGAAAGCCAGCTTCATGCCATTTACAACTTGATACATGGCTTAAACCATTTCAGCCTATTTGGCGCAGGCTATACCAATATGATTGAAACCCTGCTCGACGCAATCATGTGCGAGTAAAACTGTTTCGAAAATACTGAATATACGACTAAATTGTTGACATAGAGCCTTGTGAGCGTTAACTTCGAAGGGTAATACAGGCTGCGGGAACACTTCAAGCAACGCTTGAACGCAAGAGCCAAACGAAGGCTATAAGGCTATAAGGCTATAACTACTGGGGAACTCTACGATACGTCGCATTGCAAGCTATAGATTACACAGATGAAAATCATATTCATCAGTAACTGGTAATGTAGCTTACCTAGATATCGTTTACCTCAAACAAACATCTCCAACCCGTGTTTGTTTGAGTTTTGGGGGGG
>CALAKU010000045.1 GCA_937922925.1 uncultured Arenicella sp.
CGCACTTTATGCTTAGCTTACTTATTGCGTTTTTTGTATTAGCGATCTTCTTTTCTTTTTTATGTTCTTTATGGGAAGCCGTGCTGCTCAGCATTACGCCAACCTATGCCCGCATACAACAACAGCAGGGCTCTGCTTTAGGGCAAACTCTGCAAGATTTTAAAGAGAACATTGATAAGCCGTTAGCGGCGATCTTAACGCTCAACACAATTGCGCACACCGTCGGTGCGATTGGGGTTGGCGAACAAGCAGCCATCATTTGGTCTGAGAGCAACCCCATCATTACACGGCTCGTCATTCCGGCAGGCATGACCTTGGCTGTGTTGATTTTGTCTGAGATCGTGCCCAAAACCATCGGCGCGCTGCATTGGCAAAAACTGGTTAAATTCACCGTGTTCTCACTGAGGATTTTAATGTTATTGCTTGCGCCATTGGTTTGGATGGGCCAACTGGTCACTCGGTCACTAAAGAGCGATTCTGATAAACCCATATTAACGCGTAACGACTTTCTGGCCATGGCCGAGCTTGGGGCCGAAGAAGGCGTGTTTGAACCGGCCGAATCAGAAATGTTAGGCAGCATGCTTAAATTTAAGGGCATCGAAGTCAGTGATGTGATGACGCCAAGAACGGTCGTCAGCGCTACCGCCGAAGAAGTCACCATTGAGAAGTACTATAAGAATCGCAAATCAACACACTTCTCTCGTATCCCCACATACAGTCAAGGCAACAAAGACTTAATCACAGGCTATGTCTTGAAGGTTGACGTGATCGAAGCTCTGCTTGCAGGGCGTGGCGACGAGCCGCTCTCAAATCTTCGTCGTGATATCGTCGCGGTGGGCGAAGCTCATGTGGTCACCGACCTTTTTAAAACCTTGACCGAGCGCAAAGAACACATTGCGGTGGTGCTAGATGAATTCGGCGGTATGGACGGCATCATTACAATGGAAGACGTCATCGAAACCTTGCTTGGTCTAGAAATTGTCGATGAAACCGACACCGACATAGACATGCGAGTTTTGGCCCAGCGATTAAGAGAGAAACGAGCCAAAGCGCTGGGCGCTTTGGAAACTCCGCCCTCTGAAGACTGACTCGCACCAATGAATAAAACCGCACTGATTACCGGCGCTAATCGCGGCATTGGTTTGGCGCTTACCAAGCTGTATTCAAGCAAGGGATACTCAGTAATCGCGGCCTGCCGCACTGCGTCTGAGCAGCTAATCGCATTGTCTAAAAACACAACGGTCAGAGTAGTCGACAAAATCGATATTGCCGATTCCAAAAGCATAGAAGTGCTGAAACGAGAAGTTGAGCAAACTAAGATAGAGTTACTGATTAATAATGCTGGCATTCTGCGCGATGAGGTTCTGGGTAGCATTAACTACGACTCCATTCAATGGCAGTTTAATGTGAACACACTAGGGG
This sequence comes from uncultured Arenicella sp., assembly GCA_937922925.1. Lineage (GTDB taxonomy): Bacteria > Pseudomonadota > Gammaproteobacteria > Arenicellales > Arenicellaceae > Arenicella. Next base: position 1,423 of record CALAKU010000045.1, read on the forward strand.
CCTTGCGTGTTACCGAATGCTTTGAATCCAATTTAAACTCGGGGGCGAAGGTCGCCATGATCACCAGCCGCATGGGCTCAATGGGCGACAATACTAGCGGTGGTCGATACGGTTATCGCATGTCTAAAGCCGCATTGAATGCCGCGTCTGTTTCTTTGGCCCACGATTTAAAACCAAAAGGAATTGCCTTGGCTGTGATTCATCCCGGTTTAGTTGGTACCGATATGATTGGCGGCTACGGCGACGTAACGCCCGATCAAGCCGCTGCAAACATCGCACAACGCATACAGTCATTGAGCATAGCCAATACCGGAACCTTTTGGCACGCCAATGGTGAAGTATTGCCCTGGTAAAAAAGCCGACGAGACATCTAGAACCAAGTCTTTTGAGCTCGATCCCAATACCCGGCAATGTTCGGAAATTCGCTTCGTATGTCGGGCATTTTACTCGGCAAGCCTTTGGTCGAGACCATTGCGGCAAAGGCAATCGCAGTACAATCATAACGAGTCATTTGCTCGCCAAACAAATAAGGCCGATCTGCCAGCATGTTGCTAAGCGCTCGGTAATCGCGGCGCAGTAGCTTAGCGACATCCATTTCGCTGTGTCTGGCGATACCTTGGCCGTCGAGCGTCTTCTTGACCCCTCGCTGTATAAACCCAGCAATTAAATTACGCACAGGCTTGGGGATGTCAGAAAACAGGCTTTCTCTTAGATAAGCAAAGGTTTCATCAAACCACCAACGGTAGTAAACGATAGAAAAATAAGCGTGTTCTTCGAGCATTCGACACACTGCGTAACCCGCAGCATGCTGCTCAGCCGACAGGTCATCGGCTACGATGTTAAACGTGTTGCTTAGATAATCGAGAATCAACTCTGAATCTGCGATCACCCTGCCCTTGTGTTCCAAGTAGGGTATTTTTTTTAAAGGCGCTTGGCGAACATCACCCGGAGCCCAGTCAAATTCAATGCCATGCATTTTCATGAACAAAGCGACTTTGATCGGAAAGGGAGACGGGTCTGGCAGACCGAAGGCGGGTTTAAACTGGCGGAGTACTATCGCTTGAGACATGATCAGCACCTAGAAATTGTGGAGCAACATGATACTGTTTTTATAAACAGTATCGCAATCGAAATCTGTCAATTTAGGTTCAAAAAAAGGATCGAGCCCAGTTGGTTGGCCGCGATAACTCGCGGCCAACCTTGCGTTACTCAAAAAGAGTATCTAAAACGTCATCGTCTAAGGCCTGATCGAGACCCGTTCTAGGCGAACACCGGGGGCAACCTCTGCGGCGTCACTGACGAAACGAAAATGGATTTGCAGGCCTGCCTGCCCCGCAAACTGAGAAATATCAAAGTTGAAGGTTTGCAGTTCGACCTCTCCGCTTTCGCGAAGCAAGGTAGTGGTGTTACCTTCGCTATCGGTAATAAATACGTCAACAAAGTCAAAATCCACTTCGGTCACAAACCCCAAATCGAAACTGAGTTGCGCACTGCTTAAGGCACTCAAATCAACCGACAAAAGTGCATCGGTGTTGACGTTATCAGCGTAGCTTGGGTTCAAACCAATTTGTAAGGCTGAGTCAGCGAGATTCCAGCCATCTTCGGCAGGGTTGGAATTGATTATCGAGAACGGTGCCACTTCTTCTGCGGTAGCGAAATCAACTTCTAAGCCTTCTTCTGCGACCACCACTGCGGGTTCTAACAACACCACTTGTCGTTTTAAGTTCCACAATCGTTTATCAGAGAAACTCAAACCCTCGATCAACACCGTATTGGTTTCACCAACCACCAAGTCTTCGGGGTAACTAAAGTCGACATCCGTCTTCCCGAAAAAACGACTGGCAACGACTTCGCTAACCACCTCGTCATTGATGCTGATTCGGGCTTTTGGTGTTTTTCGCATACTGAAAGGAAAGCCGAGGTCATCGCTGGTACGCAATTGCATAAACTCATTCGAGGAAGCGCGCACACTGGGTCTAAACCTTGGAAAGAACGATAAATATCTTAAGGCTGACGTAATTCTCAGAATTTGGTTTTCGCCACCATCAAGTAAATCGCTTAAAGACGGGCTAACCAACAAGTCGGCCGAGCACCCGAAGTCTTCGATAAATTCACCTTCGTTAATGCCTTGACGTATGGCTTGGCCAACTGAAACCCGCGCTCTGTGGGTTGCCGGCAATGGCGAGAATACGGTTGGCGCGAACTGCGCGTACAGGCTATGTTCGAAAACGTTGGCACCACCTGCCCCAGTTCTTGGCTCTTCTCCAAATACGAAGCCTGCGCCTGAATCTTGCATCTGGCATGAAAAATAATCAGAGGCAGAATAACTGTTCGAATTTGCCAACACAGCGACCGGCCCATTATAGACCTGCCCAAACAAGTTAAGCCCCGGTGAGTCGAACAAATCAAACACGGGGGTATGCGTTGCGTCTTCTGGAGTCTCTTGGTTGAGTATGTCTCTCGCGTCGGGAAACGCATTTCCGAAGATCGATTCATTGAAGATTCGCCGATTCTCTTCGGTATTGATCAAGCGATCACGGCTGGCGACGGCGTCGTCTCTCACAAAGAGTTGCGGCAGCTCGTCAGACAACTGACCAAAGCCACCGCCGTTATCGCGCACATCAAAGATCATGCCTCTGGTGTCTTCAAACTCGTCAAAGATGATTCGACGAATTTCTTGCACCGTAAAGTCAACACCGTTCTCAGGCACAAAACTCGCTAAGCGAATGTAACCGAATCGACCAAGGCGATTTTCGATCACGCCCCAGGTAACTTCTGGCTCATTACTGGGGTTCTCCGGGAAGGCATTGCTGGGCATTAATCCTCGTTCTGCACGAAAATCGTTGAACAGCTTCTGAAACATATCTTCTTTGCGATCCATCATCTCGCGCGTCATTTTCACGGGCGCTGACGGTTTCTCCGCTGAAGCACCTAAGCTTGAACGAGCGGTTTGCTCGAAGGCTTCTGCGGGCGCGGCTGGTGGCGGCCCTTGGGTAATCCAAGGCACCGTAATCGTATAACGCCGAGACCCAGATTGGCTTCTGGTTTGAGATCGAAGTGTGATCGTCACTTCGTTTTCTTCAGGCACCAAAGTGAGCAAATGTGGTCGAAACGTGAGCCTAGCTAAGGCTCGACTAAAGCCGGCAAAGCGATTGGCACCTTGACCGATTTCGACCAAATCGTCCACCGCTCTGCGTATACGAACACCGTTTACCGCTATCACGCGATCACCGACTTCGGGCACACGTTGATCTGGGGCAAACTGCGCAAAATCTTCGGCGTTTACGGCATCAACATGGACACTGAAAAAATTTCGACGATTTTGAACCCGCTTTAGGGTTAGTGGTAAAAAGGAGCGAAAGCTCGCGTAGGGTTGAGGGAAAATATAGTTTAAATGCAGGTCACGCTGAGACGCGAAGATGCCGTACAGCTGTTCCTCCATCTCCGCCACACTGAGTTCATCAATGTTATCGACAACTTCTTGAACCGCGGGGACCGGGTCGAGAATTCCCGGATAGAAATCCTGTTTTTGAAATCGATGAACAAAAACGCCTCTCAGCAAAAGTTGCGACTGCTCAGCGACCGTCAGCTTTTCAGCATCGGTAAGATCGGGGAAAACAATATTTTCGCGTTGATTGCTCAAAGTATCGGTCACGGCTTGAGCGTGAACCGCAACACTTATAAGCGAAGCAACAAGGGTTAAACACAATAGTAGGGTATATCTTAGTCGTTTCATCCAAAGCCTCCTAGTAGACTGTTGAAAACGGTAGGGTTTTAGGGCCGAAGCCCTATGGGTATTGGGAAGGCAAATTCCATTGACCAGGCGTCGCCCGCTGATAATCATCGAGCGAAAACGCACTATAGTGAGAAATTCTATTTGGAGAGGCTAGAGGCTGGCGAGGGAAAGCATAGGTGCTGCTACCTTTGACGGATTGCACTTAGCAATCGCTTCGTCAACGAATATAGCCCCTACAAAACCACCAAAAAAACTTAGTTCAGCAAACGTGTGTCTTGAGAGTTAGATTTGCTGATGAACTAAAATTGGCGGCTTGAGCTTCGAACAAAATGTCGAAATTCACCTTAACCTGTTGCGGACAGTAAACGATTTTTAATGTATTTGTAAACTGTTGGCATCGGCCGTTTGACAAAAATATCAGCACATTTAAAGCCAAGCACACTGCTTAATTATTGATCAAAATAGAATTAAATTTTTATACAACTCATTTTTTAAAATATTAATCAGCCATTTAAATGTAAACGGCATTTTATTCTCCAATCATGTAACCAAGGGTTAACTGACAAATGAATGATATTTAATTATGTTGACAACCAGCCGTAGTCGCCAAGAATAACGACCATCGCCCTAAAACTAGGTAATACTCTTGCAATCAAAGACCTCTATTGAACTTCAACCTATTAAACGTCGCTGACCAAAACTCAGCGACCAAAACATGCAGTCCAAACGCTACATGCTTCTTAAACCCAACTTCGGCTTGAATTCATAGAGCAATAAGCCTAGACAGACAAAGCCCGCGCCAATCCATACTTCGGCCAGCAATGGTTCGTTGTTTAACCACGAACCCAATGACAGCGCCGCAATAGGCGTGATCAGCGTTACCAAAGATAGGCGACTCGCCGAGATACGTTTAAGCAGATAAAAATACAAGGTAAAACCAATCCCTGTACCGGCGAAGCCAAGATACACAATGCCCATCAGCTGTTTGTTTGTGAACGGCATATTAAAACCAGGCTCGGCGACGAGCATGGTTAGCAAAAACAGCGGGATGGCAATAATGAGGCTACCTGTGGTTATTTGCATTCCTGCAATCGAATAATCTTTAACCAATTGACGAGTCACCACCGAGCTAATTGACGACAGCACGGTGCCGCCAAGGGCAAGCAATACGCCAACTACAGAGGCGTCGGCAAAACTCAAACCAGCTGAAAACACCAAATACAGACCAGCCACACCGAGTAACAAACCCAGACCTCGGCTCACGGTTAACCGAGTTTCAGGCTCAACAAAGCTCGCAAAAAAGCCGGTAAGAATCGGAGACAAGCCGAACAGTACCGCGATCCAGCCCGATGGTATCTCTTGGGCCGCTAAGTAAAAAAACACCATTCCGCCGTAGATGGAAATCCCGCCAACCACATAAATCTTCCAAGCGGCTTTACTAAACTCCAAGCCTTTGCGAGTAAGTAAAATAAAGGTAGTACAAAATGCCATGCCCACCAACATTCTCAAACTCACGCTAGTTAATGGCGCATTCGCTGAACTCCATTGCACCGCTAAGGGAGTAGTGCTCCAAATGATCAGCACCACCGTAAATGCCACAGCATTTAGCCAGAAGTCTTTGCTTTGACGAGTGGTCGAACTTTGGTTTTGCGCAGTCATGATCGATTTGGAGATTTAAAGTTAAATGAGATAGTTAAATTGCAAAAAAAAACCGCAAGCTTTTAAGGCATTGCGGTTTCGGATTCAGTTGGTTTGATTTCTAAAACACGACAATGCCAGGTGATGGTTTTACCCATGTCACGATCTTGCGCACAGCAACAGCGCAGCGCAGCGGCGCTGAAACTAGGCGCAGCGCCAAAATCAAAAGTCGCTTGTGTTTATTGTTAACCATGGCTTGAGTGTTAACGCTATCAGGGTTCAAGTCAACCGAATTAGAACAAATCAGCCACGGCATCACGTATGGCCTCCAGCCGTTCACCCATGGTTGGCCCGCAATGGCGCATCCGAATGTGCTCGGGCCAATCAAACTTGTCGAAACGGTCTGAGTACTTTTTAAGAATACTGCCCTGCCAACGGATTACTTCAACCGGCGTTGTTAGGCTTTGCACACGTCTCGCGTCCTCGTTATAAAACGCACGGCGATACGCTTGTGCATAGTCCTCACCGGCATTTAGATAACACAGAGCGGTGCCGTGCACCGCCGCCAAAGGTGCAGGCTCTTGGCCAATGCGATGCGCTTCGTCTTGTTCAAACCAAGGGAAAAATTGAAATAGGTTTTGCGATATTTCCCACACAGTTGAAAAGTGCCCGGCATCTTCTTGCGGTTTCAAGCTTGGAAAGTAGCGTGCCAATATTTGCTCGCGCTCATCGTTTTCAAAATGCGCGGCGTTATCTAAAACGACTCCTGAGAGCCGATCAGGAAAGCAACGGGCGGACTCGATGGCAATCTGCGCTCCAGTCGCAGTGCCGTACAAAACCGGTTTAGACCCTCCGAGTTCACTGTCACCGAGTTCGTCTAAAAAGCGACTAAGCCAATTCGTATACGGCTCAAGGCCTTGATGGTTGCTTAGTTCATCTGGTGATAGCGGGTCGGAGTTGCCATAGCCCGGCGTATCCGGTGCAATAACGTTGAAGTGTTTGCTCAAAGGCTCGATCAAAGGCACCATTTGCGCAGACGACATCGGTGAGGCGTGCAGCATCACCAAGGCCTCACCTTCACCGGCTTGTCGGTAGTGGGTTTGTTGGCCGGCACAGCCAAGATACTTTTTACGTAAACCGGTTTGCTTATGCATATTGTTTAGGCTCCCGCCCGATAATAAGAATGACACTTGCCACGACAAAGGGGAGTAGTCGTTCGATCACATCACCGGGGGCATTTGGCGTAAACGACAAAACCACGGTCAACCCGAAACCGCTCAAAACAGACAACAAAACGGCCCCTTGCTTTAATCGAACATTGGCCAAGCGCGCAAACAAGATTGGCCCAAAGGCAGCGCCCAAAGCCATCCACGCGAACAGAACACGATTGAATATTTTGTCTGGCATGGTCAAGGCAATGAACACGGCCAACACCACCAAAGAGACAATGGTTAGGCGCGACACGATCAGCACTCTCGTTTCGTCTTTGCGGGCTAGGCCCAGATCATGCGCCAAAGCTGTAGCCGCCGAGAGCAATTGAGAATCGGCCGTCGACATGATGGCCGACAGCACAGCCGCTAACAGAATAGCGGCAATTACAGGCGAGAAAAGGCCATCCAGTGCCACAAAAAATATTTTTTCCGCATCCACCAAATCTGGAAATAGTACGCGGCCAGCTAAACCCACAAACCACATTCCCAAGAAAACCAAAAAATACCAAACGATGGTAATCAAGCGAGCCTGGCGCATGGCTTTCTCATCGCGCAAGGCAATCAACCGTGCCATCAAATGAGGTTGGCCATAGGTGCCAATGCCTATCGCTAAGCCACCTACAATAAGGCCCAACGCAAACCAGAATGGGCTTTGAGCGGTAAAGCTCAGTTGGGCGGGCGAAGCGACCTCGACTAAGCCATTAGCCAACCCCTCAAAACCACCAACAGCGATAAAAGAGGCAATCGGCAGCAAGATGGCTGTTAACGCCATGAGCGAACCTTGCAAGGCGTCGGTGACGCTTACCGCCCAAAATCCACCAAGCAAGGTATACAGCATGATGATCAATGCGCCCAAAACGATGCTGGCCGCCATTGACATATCAAAGGTAGTGGCAAAGGTGCTGCCCGCTGCCTGAAACTGCGCGGCAACGTAAAAAGTGAATGAGAAAACGATAATAATCGTTGCCGCAATCAATAAGCGGCGGCCGGTCGGCCCTGAAGTGTGATGGGTAACCACGTTACTCAAGGTAATGTAATTGTGTTCGCGGCTAAAACGCATCATGCGCGGCGCAATCCAATACCAGGTAACAAACATCGAGGTGATTGAACCTAAGGCAACCCATATCGTTGATGCACCGTAACTATACGCGATACCACTCAAGCCCAATAGCGCCCAAGCCGATGCGGCGCTTGATGAGTAACTCAAAGATGCAACGAAAGGCCCAAGCCCGCGCCCGCCAATAAAAAAGTCGTTGCCACTTTGATTGCGCTTTGATGCCCACACACCAATGCCGACCAAAATCAGTTTATAGACAATCAGAGTGACTAGAACTATTTGAGTTTTATCCATATTATTTTTATATCTTTTACTTTTTTATGTTTTTTGCGACTTAACTTGTCTGCAATCACGCTTAGGCATGTATCGCGCAGCTTGCTTCACGCTCGGATTTTAAGGGTAATGGCAGATTTGGCTTTATCGTGACTCAGGCACTCTATAATACGGTAAATCATCTAAGACAATGACTTCTCATGCCCGTAATCGCTATTTGCCAAGACGCCGACGAAGCGCCAGACCTGCGTAAGACCCATTTACAAGCGCATTTAAAATACATCGAAAAAATCGTTGCGATGGTGTGCGTTGCCGGGCCAATGCAACAAACCACTGACGCCATGGCCGATTCTCGTACCGACGGCAGTTGCTTTATCTACGATACCGAAGATCTTGAGATAGCTCACAAACTGTTCAAACATGACCCTTACGCGCGCGCTGGCGTTTATAGCCATGTTGCATTTAGCAAACTCACTCCCGCCGCCGGGCATTGGGTCGGCGGCTGCACCTGGCTCGATAAATCTTAACCACTGCCAAATCAAAAACTGGCATTTCTATCTACTATGCCAGATTCGTGTCACGCCAAAATCAATCAACTCAGTCGCTTTAGAGCCCTATCGAGCTTCTGTTTTCACGTTATATTTATCGCGTTTGCTTACTTTATTATATTGATATATCTTTATATCTAATATAACTCTGCGATTTAGTCTTAACAAGTAAATATGCCCTTAACGCTGTTTGAAAAACTTTGGCGTCAACACGCCATCGCCGATTTAGGCAATGGCGAGTACTTGCTGAACATCGACCGTGTTTTTCTGCACGAGCGAACCGGGAGTATTGCGCTGCAAAGCTTGGAAGCCAGCAAGCGAAAGATCGCAGAACCGCACAATGTGTTTTGCACTATGGATCACATTGTCAGCACCAAGGCTGGCCGCGGAGACCATACAGAGATGCCTGGCGGCGAAGCCTTTATTACCGCCACGCGCGAATCCGCCAACAAAGCCGGCATCAACTTATTTGATATAAATGATCCGCGCCAAGGCATCGTGCATGTTGTGTCGCCCGAGCAAGGCATTGCCCTGCCAGGCATTACCATGATTTGCCCCGACAGCCATACTTGCACTTTGGGCGCCTTAGGTGCGCTTGCGTGGGGCGTTGGCAGCACCGATGCAGAGCACGCGTTGGCGACCAAAACATTGAGAGTCAAGAAAGCCAAATCGATGCGAGTTCGTTTCGAAGGCCAATTGGCCAAAGGCGTTTCGGCCAAAGACATGATCTTGCATTTGATCTCACACTACGGCGCATCAGGCGGTGCCGGGTTTGTGGTTGAGTTCGCGGGCGAGGTGGTGCGCGATTTATCCATCGAAGCCAGGCTTACTTTATGCAATATGGCGGTGGAGTTTTCAGCGTTTACCGGCTTGGTTGCACCAGACCAAACCACCTTCGACTACGTTAAAGGCAAACCATTTGCACCAGCGGAACACCACTGGCAGGCGGCGATTGAACATTGGCAAACGTTGCACAGCGATGACGAAGCGCACTTCGACAGAGAGATCACCATCGATTGTGCCGATATCCAAGCCAAAGTAACGTGGGGCACCAGCCCTCAAGATGCGATCGAAATTGGCGCTGGCATCCCCAAGGCAATCGATACTAACAAGGCTCAAGCTCAGCAAAAGGCCTTGCACTACATGGGCTTAAATCCTGATAGCGAACTGGCCGGTTTAGCCATTGACGGCGCTTTTATTGGCTCTTGCACCAATAGCCGGCTGAGCGACTTGCGCGAAGTGGCCGCCTTTTTAGAAGGTAAGAAAGTGGCCTCTAGCGTGGCTGCGATTTGTGTCCCCGGCTCCAGTTCCGTTAAGCGCGCGGCCGAAGCTGAGGGCATCGACACGGTCTTTATTGAAGCCGGTTTTGAGTGGCGCGAATCAGGCTGCTCTATGTGTTTTTACGCTGGCGGCGAAACCTTTGGCTCTGGTAAGCGAGTAATTTCTAGTACTAACCGAAATTTTGAGGGTCGGCAGGGCCCGGGCACACGTACTCACTTGGCCAGCCCGCTTACCGTTGCCGCCTCCGCCTGCGCCGGATACATTACAAGTGCAAATCCCGACACATGCACAACAGAGACGTGCAAACCAGAGACTTCCCAAAAAGATATCAGCCACTTAGCGCAGGCAACCCAAGATAAAGCACGCAGCAAAGCAAGCCAATTCAAGGACACACAATACAGCACCGCCAAGGCCGCCGTCAGCAATGGATAAATTCACTCAACACGCCGGAATTGCCGCACCGATCCTGCGTAACAATATTGATACCGACACCATTATTCCATCGCGGGAAATGAAAACCGTGTCCAAGACCGGCTTAGCCGACGGGTTGTTTGCACCGTGGCGATATGTTGATGCGAATGCGCGAACACCTGACCCGACCTTTATTCTGAACCAAGCAGGCTTTGAAAACGCCAGCATCATTTTAGCCGGAGATAACTTTGGCTGCGGCTCTTCACGGGAACACGCGGTGTGGGCGCTCAAAGAATACGGTTTCAAATGCATTATTGCCGAAGGCTTTGGCAGCATTTTCTTTCGTAACTGCGTTCGCAATGGCATCTTGCCTATGGTGCTCGAAAAACAAAACATCGCCGAATTGGCTGAGTTTGCAGAGGCTGAGCCACAAAAAAATATCATTGAAATCGATCTCGAACAGCAATTGGTAGGGGCTGGCAATATACGGGTTCGATTCAAGAGTGATGAGTCTGATCGAGAAATGTTGCTAAATGGCCTAGACCCAATCGACGTCACTCTCAAGCTAAGCGAAGACATCGCCGCGTTTCAACAACGAGATCAAATGCACAGACCTTGGCTTTATTGAATCGCTTTAAGTACTTCCAAACAAGTGCTTCCAAATAAGCAACACTGCTTTGGATCACTTTGCCTGACTTTCTCTATTAATAAAAACAATCAGGCAAACCACTGCTAGACTGTTGTTCCCACCGCCTCGCTCACCTAATATCGAAGCAATTAATTTGCAAACTCACAGGCGCTTTGTATGGCAGCTTCTCCATGGGCCAAATTTGATTGGCAAGACCCGTTTTTATTTTCCGAACAGCTGAGCGAAGAAGAGAGATTGGTGCAGGAATCCGTCGCTAAATATGCGCAAGAAAAACTCGCCCCGCGCGTGGTTACAATGTACCGCGAAGAAGGCGTCGACCCATCGATCTTTCGCGAAATGGGCGAATTGGGTTTGCTTGGCTCCATGTTAGAGGGCTACGGTTGCGCGGGCATGTCGTACACCGCTTATGGCGTGATCGCACGCGAAGTTGAACGCATAGATTCCGGTTTTCGCTCAATGATGAGCGTGCAATCGAGTTTGGTTATGTTCCCTATTCACGCTTATGGATCAGAACAACAAAAACAAAAATACTTACCCAAGCTTGCCAGCGGTGAATTCATTGGCTGCTTTGGGCTTACTGAGCCAGACTACGGCTCCGACCCTGGCAATATGATCACCACGGCCAAATCGGTCGACGGTGGCTATCGTTTAAATGGCGCAAAAATGTGGATATCCAATTCGCCCATCGCCGACGTATTTGTGGTTTGGGGTAAAACGGACGATGGCGTCGTCAACGGTTTTATTCTAGAGAAAGGCTATGAGGGTTTATCGGCCCCCAAAATCGAGGGAAAATTATCCCTACGTGCTTCGGTTACCGGCGAGATCGTCATGCAAGACGTGTTTGTGCCAGAAGAAAACCGCCTGCCCAATGTACAAGGCTTAAAAGGCCCCATGGGCTGTTTAAACAGCGCGCGATTAGGTATTGCCTGGGGCACGCTCGGCGCAGCCGAAGCCTGTTGGCACACCGCAAGACAATACGTACTAGACCGCAAACAATTCGGACGACCGCTGGCAGCAAACCAGCTCATTCAAAAGAAGCTCGCCGACATGCAAACCGACATCAATATTGCCTTGCAGTCGGTTCTGCGGGCAACGCGCTTAAAAGAGCAAGGCAAGCTCGCGCCCGAAACCATTTCGATGATCAAACGCAACTCCTGCGGCAAAGCCTTAGAGATCGCAAGAACTGCGCGCGACATGTTAGGCGGCAATGGCATCTCAGAAGACTTCCCTGTGATGCGACATATGATCAACTTAGAAACGGTCAACACCTACGAAGGCACACACGACATTCATGCCTTGATTTTAGGTCGCGCGCAAACCGGTATTCAGTCTTTTTTCTAAATTCAATTGCACACCATGGCTCTCTATACTCAAGAAATCACTTACCACGTTGGCGGGAAAACATTTAAAGGTTATTTCGCCGTCGATCAAAATAACAGCGGTCTAAAACCCGGCATTCTGATCGCGCCAGAATGGTGGGGCCGTAACGAATACGCCAAAGGCCGAGCCGAGCAATTGGCTAAGCAAGGCTTCGCCGCTATGGCGATTGATTTATACGGAGATGGCAAAGTCGCCGAAACCCCTGAAGAAGCTGGCGAGCTGAAGGGCGCAGCTCGAAATGAAGAAGGCGCGATCGAAGCTCGTTTTATGGCGGCCTATGCCGCGTTGTCGGAACGAGCAGACGTCGACGACAATCAAATGAGCGCCTTGGGTTATTGCTTCGGTGGCGCGGTGGTTTTAGCTATGGCCAGAGCAGGCAAAGAGCTCAAAGTCGTCGCTAGTTTTCATGGCGTATTGCAAACTGAAACACCCTTATCAAAAGACGCTTTCGCAGGCAAAATTTTAGTCTTTAATGGCGCGGATGATCCGATGGTCACGCCTGAGATCGTGAGTGACTTCAAAGCAGAAATGGATGCCGCCGACGCCGACTACGAATTAATCGACTACCCCGGTGTACTTCACGGCTTTACCAACCCCGCGGCGACCGCCAAAGGCAAAGCCACCGGTATGCCACTGGCTTACGACGAATTCGCCGATACAGATTCGTTTGCTAGAACACTCTCCGCACTAAATAGCTAATGTTTGGCACTTCAGTCTAAGTGAATAGCGACTATGCAGCGCAGTGGCAAAGCGCGCTTGAACAAATAGCTCATGGTTGGCCAAAACCTAAAATTATCAAACAAGCGATTGAGTTGCCGGGTTTTGATGCCAAGCAGCTGGTTGAGGGCTTAGCTCGAGTTGATGAGCTGTTAACAAACGTAGCGCAGAGCGG
>CALAKU010000046.1 GCA_937922925.1 uncultured Arenicella sp.
TTAACGGCGGCCTAGTTTTTCAAGCAAGGGTTCGGGGTCGTCGGTGATGATGCCATCGACACCGAGATCGACAAGTTGTTCCCATTCTTCGTTTGTGTTCGCTGTCCAAGGAATCACTCTTAACCCAGCCTTATGTATTGCCGTGACATCGCCTTTATCGATCAGCTTAAAGTACGGTGAAACGATATCCGCCTTGGCTGCAAGCGTGGCCTGAACCCAATCATCTGGGATGTGTCTAAACAAGGCGGCACGCAACATATTTGGGGCTTGTTTGTGTGCCGCAATCAAAGTGCGATGATCAAACGACTGTAAGCAAACACGATCGGCTAAGTCGTAGTCGTTGACGACTTTAAGTACCGCTTTTACAAACTCCTCAGGCTCAGGCTGTGCATGCGGTTTGTCTGGGTCACTTTTGGTTTCAATATTAAATAAAACGGTTTTGGCTTGCGGCAAGTCTGACTGAGTGACCATGTCAAACACCTCTGCCAAGCTCGGGATTTGCGTGCCGGGCACCGTGGTTTGAAGCGGGAATCTTGGATTAAGCTTGCTGCCGCAATCAAAGGCCTTAACTTGCGCTAAAGTGAGCTCGTGAATCCAAAGTTCTTGTGATACTGGCGTGCCGTCTTGGTATTGGCAAATCACTGGGTTGACTTTTTGATCGTGCACTACCACCACCACGCCATCTTTGGTGACGCCCATATCGAATTCGAGCGTGTCGACGTTTAGTTCTAAAGCGTGCCTTAAAGCCGGTAGCGAATTTTCAGGTAATACTGAACGCGCACCTCGATGGCCTTGTACTTCTATCTGTTTGCTTTTGCTGATCGCGACGTTGGTCATTATTGCGCTCGCGAGGATAATACAGCCAATTTTAGTCTTCCCAAATATCGTCATTAGGCTTGCCTTGAATTGTGCAGTTGGATTTTTTAAACACAATACTACGGCCAGTTTTCAGTTGCGTGACGTAATCGCGACTCACTGACACAATCGTCGGGGTGAGTAAGGCAATCGCTATGACGTTGACTACAGTCATTAGCCCGAGCGCCATATCCGTCGCCGCGACAGCTTGCTGCAAACTCACGGTCGCGCCCCACAAAATCATGCCCAAATAAATCGCGGTATAAACACGATTACCCATTGGGTTGTCTAAACCAAACACACGTAAATTACTTTGCGCATACGCGTAGTTAGCAACCACCGAGGTAAAGGCAAAAATTGTAATGGCGACGGACACAAAATGAATGCCCCAACCGCCAATATGATGCTGCATGGCGTCTTGAGTTAGGCGAATGCCTTCAACGCCCGTTTCACTGGCACCGTAACCCGCCAACAAAATGATAAACGCGGTGCACGTACACAAAACAATGGTGTCAAAAAAGACTCCTAGCATTTGAATATAGCCCTGCGTGGCTGGATGATTTGGCCACGTCGTTGCGCTGGCCGCCGCATGGGGTGCGCTACCTGAACCGGCTTCATTAGAATACAAGCCTCGCTGAATGCCCGCCTGCAAAGCCGCACCTAAAGTCCCGCCCACCGCTTGTTCTAATCCAAAGGCTGACTTAATGATTTGCAGCAACATGCTAGGCACTAAGTCGTAGTTAATCAGAGTAATGCCAATAGTCGCGAGCACATAAGCCAAGCCCATAAACGGTACGATCAGCTCGGCAAAGCGAGCAATCGAGCGTAAGCCGCCAATTATAATAAACCCCGCGACAACCATAATAGCAATGCCGGTATACAGCGGTGGGAAGCCATAGGCATTGTTTAAGGCATCGGTAATCGTATTGGTTTGCATCGATGCAAAGAACATCCCGTAACCCAAAAACAAACACAGCGCGAATACAATGGCTAACCAGCGCTGGCCCAATCCTTGTGTGATGTAGTAAGCAGGCCCGCCACGAAATTCGCCCTTGCGATTACGCACTTTATAGACTTGCGCCAATAAGCTTTCGGCAAAACCTGTTGCCATGCCTAAAAAGGCAATCACCCACATCCAAAAAACCGCGCCCGCACCGCCGACCGAAATGGCGAACGCGACGCCGGCCAAATTGCCATTGCCCACTCGAGCCGACAGGGAGGTACACAAAGCCTGAAACGACGAAATCCCGCTCGCGTCTTCCTTAGTACTGTTTTTTAGAAGCGAAAACGCATGCCCAAAATGCCGAACTTGAAGTGCTCCTAAGCGCCAACTAAACCATAAACCCGCTGCAACTAATAGATAGATTAGTAACTGCAAATCGCTCCACAGAATTTCGTTAACAGTATTGACGATGGTGTTAAGCATGATTGTTAGTTTATTGGATGCTTTGGTTCCAAAGTATAAACCCTTGGTGCAGATTTATTTAACTAGTACTGAACAACTAAAATTTGACTAAAGAGACTCGCAACTAAACAACCAATAGTGTTCAAGTTGAATAAAGTTAGTATTACTAGCGATTCCCTCGACGGCATTTACAAGTTCTAGAGCGGTAGGGAAGTTTTTGAGAACTTGATAGGTGTTACCATTTTTAAGTGATCTTTGTAGATAAGTATTCCCCTCGCTATCCGTATTAGTAATTGGCAAGCGTTCACATTGTGAAATTGAATTGTCAATAAAGAGAATTGGAGATCTGCCGACTTTGCAATGTGCTCTGTCCAATACCCAGTGCCAGCGGCTAATTCCAAAACACGCTTATCTGCAAAATTATTAGCTACGAATTGCTCTAAAAAACGTAAATCAGATTGGCGTTCAGGAAAATGATAAACAGCCTCGTAATCAGATGCCCGTTCCTTGTAATACTCGTTCATGTCTTTTGTGACTTTGCCCATTCTGCCAGTATGCTGTGTAAATGTCGGTCGTTAACCTGACAGTTTAAACGTCAAGGTTCCAAAACACTTGGAGATGACTGAAATTATATTTATCTCGGTAATTTGACAAAGGTGTTCGGATTCTTATCACAATTGAGTGATCCC
Organism: uncultured Arenicella sp.; assembly: GCA_937922925.1. GTDB lineage: Bacteria > Pseudomonadota > Gammaproteobacteria > Arenicellales > Arenicellaceae > Arenicella. The sequence continues at coordinate 2,950 of CALAKU010000046.1, forward strand.
ATTTTCTTATTCGGATTGTCGGTATTTTTGGGAATAAACTCGATCTCATTAAAGCGAGCGGCTTATAAGCAAACCCGACTGTAGACTTTGATTTTGAGTTCTTAATCGTGAATGCCCTCACTAGACTTTTGAGGCATTTCTAAAAAATGCGACGAAACTAAAAAAGTTCGCATCTTTGTTACTTTGTTGTCTTCAAAGAGTTTAATAATGAAACTTATTTCCCTTTCCATTACGTTTCTATTTTGTATTCTAGCTGTGAGTAAGAACAGTTACAGCGACGAAGCTCAAGTCATAGAAGGTCCTTATCTAGGGCAAACGCCTCCTGGTCCAATTGCAGAACCTTTCGCTCCAGGGATTGTTACGACCGAATTTTACGAATTCAATGGTGTATTTACCCCTGATTTGAAAGAGTTTTATTTGATTAGGTCAGGTGGCGTACATGAGAAACCCTCTTTGGTAGTTTTCAAAAATATAAATAATCGCTGGTACGAATCGGTTGTGTCCTCTAGAAAAGGCACACCCTTTATAGCACCCGATGGAAAGACTATGCACTTGGGGCGGCGGTATATGAACCGAACGGATTCAGGCTGGTCTGAGGTTAAAAGTCTTGTTTCTCCATTCGATAAGTTGCCGATTATGCGTCTTACTGCTTCGTCAAAAGGAACTTATTTTTTTGATGAGTTTAAAAAAGATTTAACGGGGTCTATTCGTTATTCTGAGTTAGTGGATGGACAATATGAGGAACCCAAAATACTGGGTAAAACAATCAATGCTGGAAAAAGTTTTCATCCTTTTATCGCTCCAGATGAGTCCTATCTTATATTTGACGGCAAACGGGAAGGTGGCTATGGAGACTCAGACTTGTATATTAGTTATCGGCAACAAGATGGTTCATGGGGCGAGGCCATTAATTTAGGCGACAAAATAAACACCGACGCGTGGGAAGCCGTGGCAACTATCACGCCAGATGGAAAATACCTTTTTTTCAATAGAAATATGGGTACGTCAAAGTACGAAAATGTGGATATTTTTTGGGTAGACACAAAATTTATTGAAGAACTTAGGCCAAAAGAATAGCAAAGGCGTGGCCTAATTATCCACGCCTTTGATCTATCTTTATTTACGCAGATATACTAGTAAGCTGATTTAGTGTTTGCGCGCAAGCCTGCGCAACTTCTTTGCCTTTAATCACAAAGTGCTCGGCGAAGAAGGCTTGGTGTTCTTCGCTGTTGTGGAAATGATGTGGTGTGAGTACGGCGGAAAACATGGGTACATGAGTTTCAAGCTGAGCTTGCATTAAGCCGTCGATCACGGCGCTGGCAACGAAGTCGTGTCGATAGATGCCGCCGTTAACCACTAAGCCAGCAGCGACAATTCCTGAATACTCGCCAGATGTCGCAAGTGTTTTGGCGTGCAGCGGAATTTCAAATGCACCGGGCACTGAAAAATAGTCGACGTGCTTGTCGCTCAGTTTGGCGAATTCTTTGGCAAAGGATTGTGTGAGTTGATTGACGATATCGCTGTGCCAACTGGCTTGAATAAAAGCGATTTTATTGGATGTTGCGTTCATAGTTTTTCTCAATTTTTGTGTTGCTAAATTGAGGGCGAACAAAGACAGTGAGCACACGCTGTTTAGCTAAACAGCGAACACCATTAGCCTATGCTTTGCGCACAAACATCTGCCTTAATTCTCATAACCAGACTTTCACTGTCGGCTTCGGAATCACACCGAATCTGCTTGTCCTCAAAGTAAGTAGAATTACCTTGAGCGCCCGCGGGCTACTCGTTGACCGTCTTTGTATGTGGTCAAACAAGATTACCGCCGGTGGGGATTTTCACCCCGCCCTGAGAACCCCGATAAAGGTATCGAGAACGACAATAATAATCGTTTTTAACGTCCAGAGCCGGAATTTGTCTCAC
>CALAKU010000047.1 GCA_937922925.1 uncultured Arenicella sp.
GGCCAGCGAATATCATGCTCAAGGTGGCGAACTGAATGTGGCGGCCTTGCGAGACCCTAGCCCAATCAATGAAGCGTTTTTAAAGGCAGCTCAAGAATGCGGCGTAAAAGCCACTGATGATTTCAATGGCGCGGATCAAGAAGGTGTCGGATACTTTGAAGTTACACAAAAACATGGAGAACGTTGGTCAACGGCGCGCGCCTTTTTAGAGCCCGCGATGGCTCGCCCCAACGTCACCGTCTTTAGTAAGTCGGTCGTTCAACGCGTACTACTTGAAACCAAAAACGGCGCGGCGAGCGCGACCGGTGTGCGAGCGAAAATCAACGGAAAATTACAAAACATATCCGCAAACCGAGAAGTTATTTTATCCGCCGGGGCATTTGGCTCAGCACAACAATTATTATTATCGGGCGTTGGGTCGAGCGAAAAATTGAGCGAGCATGGCATTCCACAATTGCATGAACTGCCGGGCGTAGGTGAAAACCTGCAAGACCATCCCGACTTTTTGCTTAACTATAAATCCGATTCAAACGAGACCGTTGGCATATCCTTAAGTGGCGCTTGGGAGTTTATCAAAGCGGTGTTTGACTATTTTCCAAAGCGGCGTGGTTTACTGTCTAGCAATTACGCCGAGTCTGGCGCCTTCATCAAAATAGATGACAAGGCTGAGTCGCCCGACATACAGCTGCATTTTGTTCGAGCGTTGGTGGATGATCATGGCCGCAAGCGTCACTACGGATTTGGTTATAGCACTCATGTTTGCGTTTTACGGCCAAAGAGTCGCGGCGCGGTAAGCTTGAATTCGGCCGATCCGGACGATGCGCCAAAAATTGATATTGGTTTTTTACGAGATGAACGCGATTTCGACTTGTTAAAACGAGGTGTTAAGTTCTCGCAGAAAATCATGCGCAGTGCGCATTTTAGCCCGTACATGAAGTCGCCGATCTATGCGACTGACAGCGATGATGACGCTGAGCTTGAAGCGGACATTCGTGAACGCTGTGACACGGTTTATCATCCGGTTGGCACCTGCAAAATGGGGCACGACGACATGGCCGTGGTGGATGATCGTTTGCGCGTGCACGGCGTTAACCGTTTGCGCGTAGTGGACGCTTCTATCATGCCAACGCTAGTGAGTGGTAATACCAACGCGCCGACGATTATGATCGCCGAAAAAGCCGCCGATATGATTAAAGAGGATGCGCAGGGCCACCTCGTTACATAAAGCTCGCTTTTAGAATCAAGTAAAAGATAATTGCAAAGCCGGCCCCGGCGGGCAACGTGATCAGCCAAGACATGACGATGGTGCCAATCGTACTCATGTTAAGTGCGCTCACTCCTCGGGCTAAACCTACGCCAAGAACCGCGCCCACCAAAGTATGAGTGGTTGAAATTGGAAGCCCCAAACTGGACGCAAAAACTACCGTAGTGGCGGCACCAAGCTCAGCCGCAAAGCCGCGGCTTGGAGTGAGTTCGGTAATGCGCCGGCCAATGGTGGCCATGACTCTAAAGCCATATGTGGCCAAGCCAACAACGATCCCCGCCGCGCCTAAAATAAGAACCCACGCGGGGACTGCCGACTTGCTGGCGATCACGCCGCCAGAATTGATTGTGCTCACGACGGCTGCTAAGGGGCCGATGGCATTGGCAACATCGTTGGAGCCGTGAGCAAAGGCCATCGCTGCTGCGGTAAAAATCATTAATACAGCGAACAAGCTTTCGACTTGATCAAAGCCTCCTCGGTTTGACGTGCCTACCCGCTTGAGTAACATGCGGCCAAGTAGGGCAACAAAGATGCCGATTGCGATGGAGAGCGGCAGGGCGTTTAACAATTTGCTACCAAAACCGAAATCTAAATCCAGTCGCGTATTCTTGAGGCCTTTGATCAGAGTCACCATGGCGATCATAAAGCCCACTAAGAACATATACAGAGGCAGGTAGCGCCTCGCATTTTCAATTGGCGTGGCGGTGTTTAAAATGAGTTTTTGCACGCTCATGATCAACACAAATGAGAAGGTGCCGGCAAGCAGTGGAGATACCAACCAACTCGCAGCGATGGTGCTGAGTTTGCCCCAATTGACGGCGTCTATTGATACACCGACTACCGCAAAACCCACCAAGGCACCGACAATAGAGTGAGTTGTTGACACGGGCCAGCCACGCCAACTGGCGATTAAGAGCCAAGTGCCGGCCGCCAAAAGTGACGCGATCATGCCAAACACAAATTGATCGGGCGCCGCGTTTACCTGCTCAGCATCCAAAATACCTTTGCGGATGGTTGACGTAACTTCGCCGCCCGCAAAGTAGGCGCCCAGAAATTCAAAAACGATGGCAATGAATATGGCTTGTTTGACGGTGAGAGCTCGCGAGCCAACCGAGGTGCCCATCGCGTTGGCAACATCATTGGCGCCAATTCCCCACGCCATAAAAAAAGCAAAGGCGCAGGCGAGTATCAGCAACAGGGTGCTATATTCATTAATGATGTCCAAAAGTTTTGCCGAGTGATTTTCTTATTGTTGTTGGCGGCCAAAAGTCCGCGAATGGGTCAACGCAAACTAGCACTGAAGGTAGCAAGTGTCTACATAAAAACCGAGGCTGATCAATGAGTCTACGCTTGGTGCTTAGTCTAAAAAGCTTACTTTGCCAGAATCGATGTCATAGCTGGCGCCAACCACGTTTAGCTCTGGGATCGATTGCAAGACTTCTGATTTTTCAATAAGCCGATGACACACGTTGTGTACGTTCAATTCGATGGCTGTTTGTGCAATCTGAATTGGATGCTCTGAACCATGTTGTTGAATGGCTTGATCGACGGCTGGTGTGATCTGCTCGACAATCTCTGCAAGATTTGGTGATGCCATAGCTTGGCCGCTGAGCGCGCAATCCACTGCGGCGTTAACCGCACCACAATGGGAGTGCCCCAAAATCACCACCAACTTTGCGCCCAGCACTGAGCACGCGTATTCAACACTGCCAATTTGAGTTTCAGTTAATACATTGCCCGCCACACGAATCACAAATAGTTGACCTAAGCCGCAGTGAAAAAGATGTTCCACCGGCAACCGCGAGTCGGAGCACGCAACCACCACGGCAATTGGCGCTTGGCCTTCGCTAGCGGGTTGATGATTGTGTTCAACCACAATAGCTTGGTTGTTGGTGACAAACTCGGTGAAGCGTTGATTGCCGGTTTTAAGAGTTGCGAGCGCTTGATGTGCATCCATGATGGTTTAAAGAATGAATGTAAAAGTAACGTTAAACAAAAAAGAATCCGAGGGCTGACCTAGCGTTTTAATAAGCGCGCCTCTCGATAATAACGAACCGCTCCGGGATGCAGCGGTATCGATACCCCTGCGTACGGTAACTCGCGTTTATCGAGCGCAGCTAAAGACGGGTGTAATGACTTAAAGTCGTTAAAATTCTCGGCGACCTCTTTAACAATGTGATAAATCGCTTTGGGCGACGTGTCTTTGCTGGCCACCGCAACCGCACCTAAGCCGAATGACATTACCTCTTTGTCTACCGCGGTGCTCATGCCTGGTTTGACTCGGCCTTTTCGATAATATGGTTTGAGTTCGATCACTTTATTAACTTGTTCGCCGTCGATGGCCACCATCCGCACCGAACACTCTGGCTCTAAGTCTTTAAGGTAGTCGTTCAAACTACTGCTTAGTAATAGTATTGCTTCGAGCTTATCTTCGCAGAGTTGACGCACTTGCCGAGTGTCGCTCATGGGGCGCACTTCCTTGAAGTTCTTTTGGCTCCATCCTTTTGCGGCTAAGTAATCATCAATAATTCGGTGCTGTAGTGAACGCGTATAACCAAAACTGACACGACGATCCGCCAGGTCATCAAAGTTTTTCACCTCGCTCTGCTCTTTCACTAGCAAAGCAAGCGGGTCGGCTTCTAATGCAAACACCGCACGTAAATCGTCGTTGGCGCCGTCTTTGGTGAACGCGCTGCTACCATTGTAGGCATGATGCTGCCAATCCGACTGAGCGAAAACCAAGTCAAATTTCTGCTCGCGCAGGTCGCGCAAATTGGCAATTGACCCGCCTGTGCTCTCTAAAGAGCAACGAATGCGATGCAAATGTTTGTTGCGGTTTAACAAGCGGCAAATAACTCCACCGATCGGGAAGTAAACTCCTTGCACGCTGCCGGTGCCCATCAGCAAGTGTGAGATTTTGGTATTTGCCTCCAATGCGGTTGGCGCCTCTTGGGGCGGCGCATCAACCGTGTCGCTGGTGTCGGCGTTGTTTTGTTGTGGGCGATCGCAGCCACTGACGACAGCCAGTAAAAAGCTGAGAGCAAAACAGGTGGTTAATCGGCGGTGTAGGGTCATATTACTTAGGGCGGTGGGCTTAAACGAACTATAAACAATCTGAGGCAGCAAGACTAGGATCAAGCGAAACGCTGGCGTATTATTGCGGCATGAAATTCCACTCCGACGAATTATGCGCTCGCTTCGCCGACCTTATTAGCGATCAACTCGGCGAGCCAACCGGCTTTAGCCACACCTGTGAACCCCAGCTTGCCAGCCCAGAGAGCTTGGTGTTTGTTGCCAATGCCGAGAATCTGCCTGCAAAAGCGGCGATTGTGGTCACCAACGCTGATGCCTTAAATGCTGCACAAAAGGTCGCGACGCTCGCACTTGCCGTACCAGATGTACGCATGGCCATGGCTTTGATGAAGCAAGCGGTTCATGACTACGACTCAAGTGATGCAGAGTGGCCGGCCGTGCATCCAAGTGCCGTGGTGCATCCAAGTGCTTCGATAGATGATAGTTGTCGCATCGGGCCAAATGCGGTAATTGGCGCAAATGTGGTGCTGGGCGAGCGAGTGATTGTTCGCTCTGGTGCGATTATTGAACACGATGCAAAAATTGGAGCCGACAGCGTGATTCATGCCAATGCCAATGTGGGTTACGCCTGCACTATCGGCGAACGCGTAATCGTTAAAGCCAATGCGGTGATCGGTGGTGAAGGTTTTGGGTACGCGCAAGATACCGAGAAGGCCTATCATCGAATCCCTCATACTGGGATCACCGTGCTTGAAGACGATGTTCGCATTGGGTCTTGTTCTTGTGTAGACCGCGCAACGTTTGGCGAAACGGTGATTGAACGAGGCGTCAAAATCGACAACTTGGTTCACGTTGCGCATAACTGCCGCATTGGTGAAGACACGATTCTGATCTCACAAACGGGGATCGCTGGTTCAACCGTATTAGGTAAGCGTGTGGTGTGCTCTGGGCAAACCGGGATGCTTGACCATAAAACGATTGGCGACGATGTTGTCTTGGTGCACAGAGCCGCGATCATTGAAGACATATTGGAACCTGGCATGTACGGTGGAAACCCATTGCTGCCATTTCGAGAGCACATGCAGCGGCGTAACTGGGGCAAGAAGTTTAAAAAAATTGAACAAAAACTCGCTGAGCTTCGGTCTGAATTGGACGAACTAGAATAAACTCACTCATAATCACTAAATGAAGCTTCTTTTTATCTGCACACATAACCGCTGCCGCAGCATTTTGGCTGAGGCCATTACTAAGCATGTCGCTGGCGACCGCATTACCGCCGCGAGTGCGGGCAGTTCGCCGCAGCATGAGGTTCATCCAGATTCGATCAAAGCCTTAAAGCGCCATGCGATTGATACCGATGGCCTGCGAAGCCAATCTTGGAGCGAGTTTGAAGATTTTCAAGCCGATGCCATCATCACTTTGTGTGATCAAGCGGCGGCTGAGAGCTGCCCGGTGTGGTTTGATGCTTCGGTGCAGGTGCACTGGGGCTTACACGACCCGTCTAAATCTGGCAACGACGATGAGTTTGATAAAACCATCGACGTTTTGGTGCGTCGCATCTCAGCTTTGCAAGATCACGATAACGATTCTGCCAACCCGAACGGCTTGAGATTGCGGCTCGAGCAAATCGCTGAGCAAATCCACTAGCCTGGCTCTTTTCTTACCGTAAAGATAAAGGGCCTGACGCCCAGTTTTTGCAATTTGTTTTTGGCAGTTTTGGCTTTGCGTTTATCTGCATAAGGCCCTAATCGAACTCGATAAAACACGCCGTTATCTTCGGTTGCGCGGCGTTGAGTGACTGATACAAACCCTTTTAACGCTAAGTGAGCTTTGAGTTTTTCGGCGTCGGCATGGGCGCGAAAAGACGCCGCCTGTAGATAGTAATCCAAATTGTCTGGGGCTCTGGTTGGCACCGCCTCAGGCAAATCGTCTGGCATGATTTGCTCGATGTTGGGCAACACAGAATAGAATTCAAACTCTTTTGGTGCGCTCTTATCGTCAATTAACGACTTAATCGCCTTGTCTTCGTCCTCGACCGCAGTTTGATTGTTTTCCCACCACGCTTTTAAACCTTGCCCCCATTGAGAATCGTCTTGTTGTGCGCCGCTTAACAATTTGTAGACCACAAAGCCCGACACTAGCACCACCAGAGTTAAGCCCCACGGAAAGCGAAAATTCAGCTTTTTCTTTTTGGCCTTAGGCTTGGCTTTTATGCGGCGAGCTTGCGGCATGGCTTACATTGACTCTGGGGCGCTGACACCTAAGATGCCGAGGCCATTTTTCAAGACTTGGCGCACCGCGCTGCATAAGGCCAGCATCGCATCTCGCTGTGGCGCATCGGCTTGCAAGAATTTGCTGGTGTTGTAATAAGAATGAAAGGCCGTGGCCACGTCACGCAAATAGTAGTTGATCTGATGCGGCTCGTAATCGGCGGCTGCTTTGTTTACTACTTCGGGTAAGCGGCTCAACAAGGTCAACAAGGTGTTTTCGTGTTCGTTGCTAAGTTGGCTGAAATCCGCTTGGGCCAAATTCCCGGTTGAAAACCCGCGTTCTTGCGCCGTAGTTACCAAACGACAAATGCGTGCATGAGCGTATTGCACATAGTACAGCGGGTTATCGTTGCTTTGTTCTTTGGCTAAATCCAAATCAAAGTCCATATGCTGTTCCGATTTGCGCATGGCATAGAAAAAGCGCGCCGCGTCTGAACCGATTTCTTTGCGTAAATCGCGTAAGGTGACAAATTGCCCGCTACGGGTCGACATACCAACTTTCTCACCGCTGCGGTACAGCACTGCGAATTGAACAAGCAAGACTTTGAGCTTTTCTGGGTCAAGCCCTAAGGCTTGCAGCGAAGCCTTTACGCGCGGGATATAGCCGTGATGGTCTGAACCCCAAACATTTATGGTGAGATCAAAACCGCGGTCTATCTTGTCTTTATGATAAGCAATGTCAGAGGCAAAGTAGGTAGGTTGACCATTTTCACGAACCACCACACGGTCTTTTTCGTCGCCGTAGGCAGTACCTTTGAACCAAAGTGCTCCGCCTTTTTCATAGACATCGCCGCTTTGCTTAAGTTGCTCAATCGCAGCTTGAATCTTGCCTTGGTCGAATAAGGAACGCTCGGAAAACCAAGTATGATAATCGACACCGAATTCGTGCAAATCGTCGCGAATATCATCAAGTATGGAGTTCAAGGCTTTATCAAAAAAGATCGCATAGCCTTGCTCGCCGAGTGTTTGCTTGGCCAGTGCTATCAATGCATCGATGGCGGCTTCTTCATCTAGCCCTTGTTGTGTGCTCAGTAATTGTGCCGCCGCTACTCGATGGCTTGAATCTTGTTGGGCAAGCTCTTGCCCCATCGCCTCAACGTAAGCACCTTGATACGCATTAGTAGGCAACGCGATGTCTTCACCAAGGCTTTGTAAATAGCGGATCCACACACTTACTGCCAGGATATCCATTTGCCGCCCAGCGTCATTCACATAATACTCGCTTTCAACCTGGTGGCCTGCTGCCGATAGCACACGCGCGAGAGCGTCACCATAGGCGGCTCCTCGCCCATGACCCACATGCAGCGGCCCGGTCGGATTCGCGGACACAAATTCCACTAGAATTTTATCGCGAGAATTTTGTGCCGTTAAACCAAATTGGTCGCCCTCATCAAACAAACGATGCAGAACCTCATAACGCGCGTCTTGCTTTAAAAAGAGATTAATAAACCCGGGCCCCGCCAGTTCGATCTTGTCGATCTCTGGTGCGTCGCCTAAAGCATCGATAATGAGTTGGGCTATTTCGCGAGGATTTTTCTTAGCAGGCTTTGCCAAGGTTAACGCCACATTGGTGGCAAAATCGCCATGTTCTTTTTGCCGCGTGCGCTCAAACTTGATGGCCACCGATTGGTCGGGCGGAAGGACACCGTTGGTCTTGAGTTGCGCGATGGCGTCGGTAAAAAGCGATTCGAGTTGAGGTATCACGGTTTTGTTAACACGCAGAGAATGGCGTTTGATTGATCAAGCTTGCTAATGGGCGAATTCTAACGCCTTGTTGCTTTTGCAGCCAGTGATGGATTGGTAATTACCCTTGGTATGTTCATCGCTACCACCGCAATTTTATTTTAAGCTGTGCGGCGCTGTGTCCACCAAAAAGCCAACCCTTGAGCGTTTAGATGCGCGTCTAGTTTAAGCCACTGTCGCGCTAACTCCTCGCTAATGGAGCTGAATTCATTAATGCATCGCTGTGCTAGGTAGTCCAATACGTGGTCGCCGAGTTGGTTGGCCATGTTTTTACTGTCGACTGTCTCAGCGGCTTTTTGGGTCAAACGAACAAAATCGTCGATTTGCTCATGCAAACTGGCGATCATACGGGTTGACGGCGTTACTGCGCTGTAGTGCGTGAGTATCAGCCGTTCGGGTTGATACGACATCACTTTATCGATCGATTGGTGTAAGGCCTCAGGGTTAAATTGCACGGGTGTGGTTGTTGGCGCGACAAAAGCCTCGCCGTTGCTGCGCAAGGCGCGATAGCCTACTCCCAACGTATCTCCGGTGAACACTGAGGTGCTGGCGTGATCAATAATGCAGTGATGATGGTTGGCGTGGCCCGGTGTGTCGATGAATTCGAGCTTGCGCCCAGCAAGACTGAGTATGTCGCCATCTTCCGGCTGAACAATGCGGTCGGCGTCGATTGGGTTAATCTCGCCGTAGAGCCGGGCAAATTCCTTTTCTCCGTAAACGGCGGTGCTGCCTGCAATTAACTTGCTGGGGTCGGCCATATGCCGGGCGCCTTTGGGGTGCACAACGAGTTGCGCATTTTCACAGAGCGCCATTAGTCGACTTGCGCCACCAGCGTGATCTAAGTGAATGTGCGTTAAGATCACCAAATCAACGTTGGCAAAACTCAGGTTCAATTGAGCAAGGGCTTGTTCAATTTGTGGCACTGAATATTGTGTACCCGTATCGACAATGGCAATTCGATTTCCCTCGCGGATTAAATGAATCGAAGCCAGTTCGGGCTGATAATACAGAGCGTCGATGGCGTAAATGCCTGATTTATGGGTGACTTCCATATTTTTTTAGTTATTTAACGGTAAATTTGTGAAAATAAGTCAGACAATGTGTAAGCATATTGTTCAGCACCGGTTCTTAAGCAGTGTACCACTTGAAAACATTTTTTATTGAGGGCAATTAACCATGAAAAACCTAAAATCCACTAAGAACACTACCAAGACTATTGGCGCCGCATTAGCCACGTCAGTTTTAGCCAGTGCTTTGATCAGCGCTGTACCCAACGTTGCTCATGCAAAAGGCAGCGAACGCTGTGGCGACATCGTCAAGGGCGGCAAAAACACCTGTGCGGTTAAATCACTTGGTATTGAATGCCAAGGTAACGCCACTGAAGACAATATGGTCGGCGCATGGATCAAAGTACCAAAAGGCACTTGCGGCAACATTGTTGCGATTTGCACCGGCGCGGCTGAAGCACCTGAAGGCGTTCGCGAAAAGAAACTAGCTAAAGCGTGCTCTAAAGTTGCAGAGCAAACAGACGAAACAGTATTGGGCGGCCGCTTAGTTGACCGTTACGGCGAGTCAATCGAAGCCGAAAGCTAATTAACCCTTTTTGTGTAGGAAAACTATG
>CALAKU010000048.1 GCA_937922925.1 uncultured Arenicella sp.
GCGCTTCTTTTGTATGCCCTTGCGGGCAAGGGCTCAGCGAGTTTTTTGTACGTCTTGATTTACTCAGTGTTAACCGGTTTTGTCTTAGCCTTATTGGTTGGCTTTTTGCTCAAATACGCAGCGCGTTGGTTTCGATAAGCATCGCTTGATGCTTATCGATTACTGAATATCACCTACAGAATTTTTGATAGAAATATCTAGTAATACAGGTAAGAGTTTTTAACGAAACACTATCGCTATCGGCCTTGATGGGCTTTAAGTGATGAGTTCGTAGCAAGGTTCGTAGTGGCCAGATAGCTTCATTCTTTGTTGTTCGACAAAGGCGCTAAGCAGTTTATCAAGTGCAGCCATTATGTCGGCGTCGCCATGGAGTTGATAGCGGCCGTGTTTTTTAATTCGTTCGATGCCATCGGGTTTGACATTGCCCGAGACAATGCCAGAGAAAGCGCGCCGCAAGTCCGCCGCTAGTGCTTCTATGCTTTGATTTCTAGACAGATTTAATTTAGCCATATTCTCATGGCTTGGCTCAAACGCGTGCTGGAAACGCTCGGCTATCGTGAGGGACCAGTTAAAGAAAAAGGCATCGTCGTGTTGGCGTCGACTGCTAGTGACATTTTTCATGGAAACGCACATCAGGCGCGCGACTTCAATTGGGTCGTCTACCACGATTTGATAGAGCGCCTGAGCTTCGTTGCCAAGGGTCATGCCTATAAAGGCATCCAGTTGTTCAAAGTAGGCTTTGCTGGATTCAGGCCCGGTAAAAATCAAAGGGACGGCGATGTCTTTGTTGTCGGGATGCAACAACAGGCCCAGAATATACAGTATCTCTTCGGCCGTGCCTGCGCCGCCAGGGAAGACCACAATGCCATGGCCCATACGGACAAACGCTTCTAGCCGTTTTTCTATATCAGGCATGATGATCAGTTCGTTAACCACGGCGTTGGGCGCCTCTGACGCGATAATGCCGGGTTCAGTGATGCCGATATAACGTGCATTGTTAACGCGTTGCTTCGCGTGGGCGATGGCGGCGCCCTTCATTGGGCCTTTCATGGCCCCGATACCGCAGCCTGTACAAATATCTAAACCGCGTAAGCCTAAGCGATAGCCGACTTCTTTGCTGTAGTCGTATTCAACTTTGCTGATAGAGTGCCCGCCCCAACAAACAATAAGATTGGGCCGCTTGCGTGGTCGAAGCGCCTTGGCGTGTCTAAGCGTTTTAAACACCATGTCTGTTAGGCTTTCGTTGTTGGCTTGCCACACGGTGACCTGTTCTTGCAGGTACACGATATCGCGTAGTACAGCAAAGAGATGGTTGCGTATCCCTTCGATAATCTCGCCGTCGACAAAGGCATTGTCTGGTGCGTTCTCTACTTTTAATTTGACGCCGCGCGCCGAACTCAAAACCTCTATCTTAAAATCTTTGTGCGCAGCGAGTAGGGCATGACCGTCGTCGGAATCGACGCCGGTGCTCAATACGGCAAGCGCACAGTTCCGAAAAAGAGTGTGAGTGATCGGGTCGTGTTTTTGTTGAAGCGACGCGATTTCGCTTTTCGAGAGCACGTCTAGATGACGCTTTGGGTTAATGATTGCGTTGACCATATAAAAAAGGGCTGCCTGATCGACAGCCCTGATTGTCCTATTTTAACTATTCTATTTTTCGGAACTGATCGTGTTAACAAGATCAGTGATGTGAAAGAGTGGTTTAGCGTTCACCAGCGGCTTTCTCAACCAATTGGTCGACGACCTTGAACATTTGGTCTGACGAACCGGCCATGCGCTGCGACGTGAGGTATTTGCCATCAACCACCATCGCTGGAACACCAGTGATACCAGATTGGCGAGTTAGCTTCTTAGCGGCTCGTACTTGGCTATCTACAGCAAAAGAGTTAAATGCTGATTCGACGTCCTCGGCGCTTTTATCGTACGCCGCTAGAAAATCACTTAGCTGAGCGAGGTTGCCAACGTTCTTGCGATTCACATGAATTTGGTTAAAGAAAGCATCGTATGCTTCGCTAGGCACATCTAGGGCTTGCATGGTGTAGAACGCCTTGCCATGGAATTCCCATGAGTTGCTGGTGAAAATTGCGGGTACTTTGACAAATTCAGCGTTTTCCGGCTTTCGTTTTAACCAGCTTTTGAGAGTTGGCTCTAACGCAAAGCAGTGACCACAACCAAACCAAAACAGCTCGACAACTTCTATTTTGTCGCCGGTGCTTACGGTCATGGCTTCGCGGGTTTCGGTATATTGCTTGTCGTTTAATTGCGCATAAGCAATTCCGACTACACCAAGCGCGGCGATTAAAAACAATGTTTTGAGAACGCTTACGCGATTAAACACGGGTTTAAACATAATAAAATCCTAAAAGTGATCTAAATTCATTTGAAATTCTACAACAGAGTATAACAAGTATACGCCTTGCTAAATTAACCCAAAATGAACATCGTAAGTTAATTTTGCGTTTGCTCAAGGCGCTCAATAATACGAGCATACAAGCCCTCAAAGCCGCCATTACTCATAATTAACACATGCAATTTTGTCGGTGTTTGATTGATTTGGCTGAGGATTGCGTCGAGCAATGTCTGGCTGTCATTGAAAGTTTGAAGGTTTTGCGAAGCCAGATCGCTAACATCCCATTGGACTTGCGGGCCAGCAAACACAAAGCTCATGTCAGCATCGCCTAAGGCCTGTTGCAATAGATGTTTGTGAATTCCTCGTTTCATGGTGTTTGATCGAGGCTCGAGCACTGCCAGAATAGGAGCCTCGCCAACCCGGCGCCGTAAGCCCCCGAGCGTCTCGCTGATGGCGGTAGGATGATGAGCAAAGTCATCGACCAAGTGAACTCGATCGTCTTCGTAAATTGTTTCCATCCTGCGCTTTACTGACTTAAATCGTTGTAAAGAGTCGACCGCCAGCTCGACAGGAACGCCAACATGGTGAGCCGCCGCGATGGCCGCGACCGCGTTGGCCATATTGTGGTCGCCGATTAACGGTGAGTGCACTTCGTAGTCTTTGTTTTTATGGCTTAGCGTAAAAATGCTGGCATCGTCTTTGCGTTTGCAAACTTCCCAATCGGCGTTTTGCCCTAAAAATTTTTGCGTTTGGCTCCAGACTCCCAAGTTTAGAACCTCTTCAAGCGCCGGTGCGGCGTTATTAGTGATTACCAAGCCGGTTTGAGGCACGATTTTCAAGAGGTGATGAAATTGCGTTTGAATCGCTGCGAGGTCGGCGAAAATATCAGCATGATCAAACTCCAGATTATTCAATACCAAAGTTCGAGGCCGGTAATGCACAAATTTAGAGCGCTTATCGCTAAACGCGGTATCGTATTCGTCGGCTTCGATCACGAAAAATGGGCTGTCGCCCAATCGAGCCGACTCGCCAAAGTTTTCGGGCACACCGCCGATCAAAAATCCCGGCTTTAGGCCGTTATCTTCAAGCAACCACGCTAACAGGCTACTGGTGGTAGTTTTGCCATGAGTGCCGGCGACTGCCAAAACCCATTTATCTTGCAACACGGTTTGGCCCAGCCACTGTGCACCAGAACTGTATGGGATATTTTGCTCCAGCACGGCCTCAAGTTCGGGGTTGCCGCGGCCGATGGTGTTGCCCACCAATACCAAATCAACATCGTCTGGCAAATTTGAGGCTGAGTAACCTTCGTGTAAATGAACGCCCAGCGTTTCTAACTGCGTGCTCATAGGCGGATACGTGTGTTGATCTGACCCGCTAACCTCGAGGTCTAAATCTTTAGCAAGACGAGCTAAACCGCCCATAAATGTGCCGCAGATGCCGATGATGTGAAGTTTCATGATTGTGAACTGGCAGCGGCGAGTGTTTGCTCCAAGAGCTCTAGATATTCTTTTGATTCGGGGCCGAAGTTACTAAACACAAGTGTGACTGCCACAAACCCGAAAAACATGAGGCCAATGTAGGTGCAAAACGCGATCAATGTCTGAACTTCCATTGCAGACCTAAGCACGATGGTGGGAATGTAAAATTGCCATATCACTAAGAACAAAAAGAAAACCCCCAGTATTGGAATCAGCGACAGCGCTATCGTCGCTACGCCAAGCACAATCAAAGAACCAAACAGAGCTGTGTGAGTTTGTACGAAGCGTTGAGTTTTACCAACAAGGCGCAGAAAAAAGTAAAGCGCCAGGAATTGTGCAAGCGTCATCGCCGTTGCGTAAGCAAACGGATTACTAAACGTGCTGATGCCTTTAAAAGACGCGGCATTGATCAATAGATACAATGCCCCAATTACGATGGCGGCCGATGGGTTGTACTTGATGTCTTCAGGTTGAGCTTGTCGTGTGCAAACTTTGATCAGGGTGATCATTAATTCCATAATTATTTCTAGGCAATCAAGGGCGCAAAGCGCGTAACAATGGTGACTAAGGGACTGGCATGTTAGCATCTAACTGCCCACAACCATGAGCCTTTGCTCAGAAAATCAATGAACTATTTGATCGAGCATCCGTCGGAGTTGACGGAACTCAAGCCATTAATCGACGATCTTAAAAATCGCGGTGGCGTGGTTGGTGTGGATACTGAATTTCTGCGAGAGAAAACCTATCGGGCGAAGTTATGTTTAATGCAATTAGCCATTGGTGAGCATCAGTATTGTATTGATGTTTTGGCCTTAGAAGATGTGCAAATTCTGCACGAACTGATGGCGGCGAATAATATTGTAAAAATTTTTCATGCGTCGAGCCAAGACCTCGAAGTTATCTATCAAACATTCGACGTGCTACCCCATCCAATTTTTGATACTCAATTAGCCGCCGCATTTTGTGGTAGCGATTTACAGCAAGGTTATAGTGCCATGGTTGAACAACGCCTTGGTATCGAATTGGTCAAGTCGCAAGCCCGTACCGATTGGTCTAGACGGCCGTTGACAGAGAAGCAAATTGAATACGCCGGCCTTGATGTTGAGTATTTGCATGAACTGATGAGTTTGATTGAGGCCGATTTGGATGCTTGTGGTCGCAGGGCTTGGTATGAACAAGAAATTCTAAGCTACAGCGATCCAGAACCGTTCGACGAATCGCCGGCAAAAGCATGGCGACGCGTGTCTGGCGGCCATTTAAAATTACGTCAACAATATGCCTTACGCGATTTGGCGATATGGCGTGAACAGCAAGCGCAACAAAAGAATATTCCTCGGTCTTGGATATTACGAGACGATAAGCTCTATGATTTAGTGCAACGCAACCCCAAAACCGCCCAAGAAATAATAGACGCAGGTAGCTTTGGTCGTCGCTCGTCGGCCTATCTCGCGCCCAAAGCTTTAGAAGTGCTGCGCTCGGTAAAGGTCGGCGACCAACCTCTATGGCTAAAGTCGGAGCCGCTGACCAAGGCCGAAAAATCGATATGCAGTGCGGCTATGAAGGAGCTTGGTGTTATTGCCCAAGAGCTTAATATTGCACAGGCACTGCTCGCGACCCGCAAAGACATTGAGTACTTGTTTAGGCACCGGCAATCCAAGCGTTTAATGCAAGGCTGGCGCAAGGAGATTGTTGGTGACGTTATATTGGATTTTATCCGCGGCCAAGAAAGTTAGTTCTCATTCAGTTTGGATTCAGCCAACTTCTCGTAAAGTGTGTTCAACCTAACAACGCTTTACAACCAAAATTTGGTAGGAGTTAAGCATGAAACTAACCAAAACTAACCTCCAACGCTCTGCCATTGCCGGCATTGTTGCCTCAACCCTGTCAGTGCCTGTCATCGCTGGTAAAAGCTATTACAGTAATCAGTATGCAAACAGTGCGGTTGATTACGCAAAGGTGGTTCAAGTTGATCCAATCTATGAGACGTATCAAGTTAACCAGCCTGTTGAGCAGTGCTACCATAAGAAAGTTCCGGTAAAGCGCGCAGCAAGGCATAATTCTTACCGTAACAAGAGTAAAACGCCTGAGATTTTGGGCGCGATTATCGGCGGTGTTGTCGGCAATCAAGTTGGCAAACGTGGTGGCGGTAAAGCTCGAGATGTTGCGACTGTAGCCGGCGCAGTACTAGGTGGTTCAATCGGCCGTGATATCAAGCATCAAAACAGCCGCAAGCGCCACTATGATCGCTATGAAGATAGTCATTACAGCGGTGATCACTATAAAACCGTAAAACACTGTGACGTCAAAGACCACTATGTCACCGAACAGAAACTGGTCGGTTATGATGTGGCCTATAAGTACCGAGGTAACGTATTCCATACGCAAATGGATTACGATCCAGGTGCTAAAATTAAAGTTAAAGTGACCGTTGATCCGGTATAAACTAAATTGATCAGAACGTCAGCCCAAGCCGTTGTACAGCTTTTGTAGCGATGCAGCGGTTTGGGCTTAATTGAAAAAACAGTGTGTCAGAGCCCCAATAAAGTCAATGAAATCAAACCAAGCTAATTGCCACCGCAGAGATACGCAAAGACGCGCTCAAGGCCCCATTGGGTTAGCCAAGAGTTCGGCGCGGCCTTTGGCAATCGCTGGGCGTTTTCGCGGTTTTGTGATGATGGCTTTGTGTTTAGCAGTGGGCTTTGGTCAAGTAGATCTAGCCGTCTCTGCTTCGACTCAGGTGCTTGAGCGCCCCTATTTGATTTACGCGCAATCTGATGCGATTAAATCCAAAGGCGAGGTTATTCGTGAAGTCAAACGCCGCTACCCGAATGCCAAGGTTTTGCGTGTAAAACTCAATCAAAGCGGCACGGCTTACCAAGTGCGAATTTTGTTGCCAAATGGAAAAGTAAAATCGATCAAGATAAGTGCTAACTAGGCCTGGCGGGTCATAGAACAAACACTACTTGGCAGCTCAATATTCGGCAGCAACCAGTTCTTACGATACAACGAGAATCACATTATGCGAATACTAATTGTTGAAGACGAATTGCAGCTTCAAACACAATTGGCACACAGCTTACGTGCTGAAAATTACGTTGTTGATGTAGCCAGTGATGGCGAAGAAGGGCTTTATTTTGCTAAGGAATATCCAATTGATTTGGCCATTGTCGACCTAGGGCTGCCTAAGATAGACGGCGTAGAATTGATTAAACAAGTTCGTGCTGATGACAAAAGCTACCCGATCTTGATCCTAACTGCGCGCAGCCGTTGGCAAGAAAAAGTCGAAGGCTTGGAAGCCGGTGCCGACGATTATTTAACTAAACCATTTCATCCGGAAGAATTATTGGCCCGACTCAAGGTGCTGCTGCGTCGTTCAGTTGGATTGGCCGACAATACTTTGGTGTGCGGGCCCGTCAAAATCGATACTTCGTCAAAGCAAGTTTTCCTTAGTGACGAGCCACTGAGCCTTACCGCCTACGAGTATCGTCTTTTGTCTTATCTTATGTTGCATACCGGTAAAGTGATTTCCAAACGTGAGTTGGTTGATCATATCTATGAAGAAGACGAAGATCGTGATAGCAATACGATAGAAGTCTTTATTCGGCGGCTGCGTAAAAAGCTTGATCCAGCTGGTGATTTAAAGCCGATTGAAACACAACGCGGCAGCGGCTATCGCTTTCGTATCCCCCGAGACTAAAGGCATCTTCTTGGGTTCTCTGCGCCAACGATTGCTGGTCTCGGCGACCATTCTGCTGATCATTTTTTTTGGTGTATTGGGTTTAGTGCTCACCAAAGAATTCGAAGAGACGGTGGTCGCCAGTGCCAAAGACTCACTGCGCAATCAGATATTGCTGCTAATGGCCGATATTGAATTGTCTGATGGGCGAGTCGAGATGCCCGCCAGCGTTGCCGAGCCTAGATTGGCGCAGGCGGATTCGACTTTGTACGCTCAGGTTCGTCAGCAAAATGTAGTATGGCGCTCGGACTCCTTATTAGATGAAACCTTGATTGAACTACCAAGCCAGCAAGGTGAATTCCTTTTTACTGAGTTGGCCAATCAGCAAAACCCTAAATGGCACATGACCTTCGGGGTCGCATGGGAAACCGATCGAGGCGATATCCCGTTCACAGTTCAAGTAGCCGAGTTGGCCCAGCCCTATATAAAGCGGGTTAACCGCTATCAACGAGCCTTGTGGCTGTGGTTGTCGGCCCTAGGTGGCGCGTTGATACTGTTACTCTGGACCGTGTTGGCTTGGGCGTTGAACCCGCTTGCAAAAGTAAGTAAACAAGTTAATGAAATAGAGCAGGGTCAAAGGCAACGCTTTGACGAAGACTTTCCACGAGAAGTCTCGCAACTGACGCAAAATTTAAATCAGCTATTAAGTTTTGAAGAATCGCGTATCGAGCGGCACAAGGATGTTTTGGGTAATTTAGCGCACAGCTTAAAAACCCCGATTGCAGTTTTGTCGGGTCTGGAGTACTCAGCTAAGAATCAGGCAAATGTAAGCCCCCAGCTTGATAATATGCGTAACATCATCGAATACCAGTTGCAAAGCGCGTCGGCTGTCGGCCGACGCCGTTTCGCGAAACCAATTAGTGTTTATGGGCCGACTAAGCAAATTGTCACGAGCCTCAGCAAACTGTATCAAGACAAAAACCTCGATATTCGTCTCGATGCGCCTAGTGATATTCAATTTTTTGGCGATCAAGGCGATTGGATGGAGTTGGTTGGAAATTTGCTTGATAACGCTTGTAAATGGGCCGAGTCCAAAGTGCGATTGGCGCTAGTTCGTGTTGCTACACAAGAACCTCAATCGCATCGCAGTGGAATTCAGATAACGATAGGCGATGATGGGCCAGGAATAGACCCCAACGTTCAAAAAGACATACTTGAACGTGGTGTTCGGCTCGACAGCCAAACGCCGGGTCATGGTATTGGTTTACACATCGTCAAAGGCATTGTGGACGCCTACGATGGCGAGATTCAAATCAGCGATGCTTCAACTTCAAACAAAGCCCTGCTGGCCAGTCACTCAGGAACGTTATTTATCATTACGCTGCGCTGAGTATAAGTGCTCAAAACTTTGTATTAAAGCGCAGTAAACTCCAAGTAGAGCCAGAGACGTCTTTAGTCAAAATCGGCTAAGCCAAATTGCTTTTCGGCCGACGCTTGTGCTCTAAATTGTTCGGCTTGAGTCAGGCAGAGCAATTTAGCAACGCGTTCGATGAGCTCTGTTTCTTTGGTGTCTATGCGGTCGTCGGCGTAGGCCAATATCCACAAACATTCGAGAAGTTGAATTCGTCTTGCATTGCCCCAGTTTTGCCGAACTTCTTCAGTTAGGCTGTCTAGGTCGCGGATCGAGGTCTGGCTTTTTTCGGTCGTCGCGATAACCGTTTCAATCTCCTTGTCGCTCAACTTGAAGGCACCATGAAGTACCTTTCGTAGCTGAGTCATTTCGGTTTGACTGCGTTCACCGTCCGATTGAGCCAGCTTTAGCATAATGGCCGCCGCCGCTATTGTCGGTGGATTCTTCTTTTTATTGGCCCAACTCTTATTTTTTGATTTAAATAATTTACTCAACATAACCAACCCTCAGTTATTTTAGTAATTTGGCAGTATACGTTTTCAGCCGAGATATCCAAATACTACATTTGTCAGTTGATGTTCACTATTTGCAATCTTGACTTTATTCGCCGGTCTTTTTGGGTATGCTGCGGCTTTCCCATTTTGTAAATGAGAGTACCTTATGAGTCTACCCGCTGTTTTTGATGGCTTACGTTTGCCCGTTGTAGCCGCCCCGATGTTTATTGTTTCTGGTGTGGAAATGGTGGTTGAGCAATGCAAGGCAGGCATAGTTGGCTCGTTCCCGGCGTTAAATGCGAGGGGCGAGGGCGAGTTTGAGAAATGGCTAATTCAAATAACGGAAGAATTGGATCGGTTTAGCCAAGCGAATCCCGACACGCCAGCAGCGCCATTTGCGGTAAATCAAATTGTTTTCAAGACTAATCAGCGTTTGCACGAAGACATGGAGTTGTGCGTTAAATACAAGGTGCCGATCATCATCACGTCTTTAGGGGCAAATGAGGATATCAATAAAGCCGCACATTCTTATGGCGGTGTGGTTCTTCACGATGTGATTAATCAAAAGTTTGCTCACAAAGCCATTGAGAAAGGCGCCGATGGTCTAATTTTAGTCGCAGCCGGAGCCGGAGGGCATGCCGGTGACCAGTCGCCATTCGCTCTGGTTCAGGAAACACGAGCCTGGTTTGATGGGCCGATTGCGTTGTCTGGCAGCATCGCACATGGCAATTCAGTATTGGCTGCCCAAGCGATGGGGGCAGACCTCGCCTATATTGGTTCTTCGTTTATTGCCACCAAAGAGGCCAACGCGGCGCAAGAGTACAAACAAATGGTCGTTGATTGCGACGCCGACGACATCGTTTACTCAGACTATTTTACCGGGGTATCGGGCAATTATTTAAAACCGAGCATTTCGGCCGCCGGGATGAACCCAAACGATTTACCCAAAGGCGACATCAGTGCGATGCAAAAACTCACAGATCAAAGCAATGACTCCAAGGCTTGGCGTGATATCTGGGGTTGTGGCCAAGGTATTGGCGCGGTCGATGAAGTTCAAACGGTTGCCCAAAGGGTCGCTCAATTGCAAGAAGAATACCAATCAGCTCGCGCACGCCTGGCATTTTGAATTCGCATTTATCGGTTTGATTGATTAGTATTTGGGCAACGATAAGCGACAAACACAGAATAGATTACCCACAAAAGAACATGCACGGGAGAAAAACATGAAATTAGTTACCGCAATTATTCGTCCTTTTAAACTCGACGATGTCAAAGATGGTCTGTCGGCCATCGGCATCATGGGGATGACCGTTTCGGAAGTGAAAGGTTTCGGGCGACAGAAGGGCCACACTGAGATTTATCGAGGCGCCGAATACGCAATTGATTTTATTCCCAAAACTAAAATCGAGGTGGCTGTCGCTGATGATGTCGTCGACAGTGTTATTGATGCCATTGTTGAAGCCGCCAGAGGTAACAAAGTTGGCGATGGCAAAATTTTTGTTACCAACTTAGATAACGTGGTTCGAATTCGTACCGGCGAAACGGGTAACGAAGCGCTGTAAAGTCTTAAGGAGCTATTCAAGGCCTATGCGGTCTTGCGCTTTAGAAAAGTATCAACAATAAGCGCGGCAATTCATTCTGGTGATCAGTGATAGATGGTGAGTTATCGCCAGCCGCGCAAAATTAATAAATAAGCAAAACAAAAAATGTCCTCAGAGGAGCCAAACCATGAATAAGCTCACGCAAGGTGCGCTAACCGCGTCATTGTGCCTACCAACACTTGTGCACGCCCAAGAACTAAATCAAGCTGATACGGCTTGGATGCTGACCTCGTCGG
This sequence comes from uncultured Arenicella sp., assembly GCA_937922925.1. Classification (GTDB taxonomy): domain Bacteria; phylum Pseudomonadota; class Gammaproteobacteria; order Arenicellales; family Arenicellaceae; genus Arenicella. Next base: position 11,250 of record CALAKU010000048.1, read on the forward strand.
CCCTGGTTCTGTTTATGCTAATCCCTGGCTTGTCACTTTTTTATGCCGGTTTGGTGAGAAGTAAAAACGTATTGTCAGTGTTGATGCAGTGCTTCACACTGGCTTGCGTTATGTCGTTGGTTTGGTTTCTCGTAGGCTACAGCTTGGCGTTCTCAGGAGAAGGGGCCTTCATAGGTAATCTGGATAAAGCGTTTTTAAACGGCGTCGGCTTTGACTCCATGAGCGGTAGTATTCCTGAATCCGTATTCGTGGTTTTTCAAATGACGTTCATTATGATCACGCCGGCCTTGTTCGTTGGCGGTTTTGCCGAGCGTATGAATTTTGCTGCCATGGTGTTGTTTTCCATTTTGTGGGGATTGGCGGTTTACGTACCAATCACTCATTGGGTATGGGGCGGTGGCTGGCTTGCGCAAATGGGTTTGCTGGATTTTGCTGGCGGCACTGTTGTGCATGTTACGGCCGGTGTCACGGCATTAGTCGCGGCCATCGTTATTGGTAATCGTTCTGGTTTTCCGCAAAAACCGATGACACCGCATAGTTTGGCCTTGACCGTCGCGGGCGCGGGCATGCTTTGGTTTGGCTGGTTTGGTTTTAATGGTGGCTCGGCTCTTACCGCGGATGGTCGTGCGGGAATGGCGATGTTGGTCACTCACCTAAGCGCAGCCGCGGGGTCCGTGGCTTGGATGACAATTGAGTGGATTCGTTTTAAAAAGCCGAGCGTGTTAGGAATCGTCACTGGTATGGTCGCTGGGCTTGGAACCATAACACCAGCCTCGGGTTTTGTTGGCCCATTGGGCGGTGTCATTATTGGTTTGTGTGGGGGCACGGTGTGTTATTTTGCTACCCAGTGGATTAAAAACGGCCTCAAAATAGATGATTCGCTGGATGTTTTTCCGGTGCATGGTGTTGGTGGAGCACTAGGGACTATTCTGGCCGCTGTATTCGTGTCTGCCGCATTGGGCGGATTTGGTTTTGAGGAAGAGATGAACACCTTTAGCCAGTTGAAAGTGCAAGTGATCGGCGTGTTGGCAACGGGCTTGTACACCGCTGTTGTTAGCTATGTTTTATTGAAACTGGTCGCTTTGGTTTGTCCATTGCGAGCCGATGCCGAGACTGAACAACAAGGCCTTGATGTAGTTCAACACGGCGAAACTGGTTATAATCTATAGCGAGAGTGTTGAATGCCTCACCGCCAATGGCAATGTGAATTGGCGGTGAAATAAACGGAATCAGGTAACGCCAAAGAGTGGGTTGGGCTCATGATAATCATTGGCGATATCGGGTCTGGGCACCTGCGCCAATTAAATTAATTTGTCTATCAAGGGCAAATTCGTACGAGCCCTCAATAGCCTGTGAGACGAATTTACATTATCCCTTACACTCAATGCTTGCTTGTCGCCTTGCTGCTTGCCAGCGGTTTGAGCCATGCGTCGTCATTTGACGAGGGCTTAGACGCTTACTTAAAAAGGGACTACGCCAAAGCGCAATCTGTATGGCGCCAGAATGCGCTTACCCAGAAAGATGGCCGCTCGATGTTCAATTTAGGTTTATTGCATGAGCAACGCCGTATTCTCGGTGCCAGCGAAGACAAAGCAAAAGAGTGGTTTCGTAAATCTGCTCAAAGCGGTTATTTGGCCGCCAATTATCACTTGGCGTTGAAGCTGCTCAAGGACAATGATCAGGACGACGAAGCGCTGCTGTTGATTCAAAAAGCCAGTGATCAAGGCTATATGCCAGCCCAACGATATTTGGAAAGGCGGGGCGATCTAGTAAAACAAAGTTTGCGGTCTGAAGAATGGATTTTACGGCAAAAGCCTCAACGCTGGACAATACAGCTACTGGCGTTTAACGAGTTTGCAAAGGTTAAAGATTTCGTCAATGAGCACGACCTTCACAGTTCAGCGGCGTTTTTTCGGGAGCCGAGCCGCGATGTTTTGTTTTATAAATTGATCTACGGAGATTATTCGTCAAAAGACGCTGCGCACCAAGCCAGAGAAGCCTTGCCCGCAAAGCTTCGTCAGCATGGGCCATGGTTGCGCAAGCTATCAGATGTGCAAGCCGCAGTGCGTGCAGGAACGCGTTAAAAAAGCGTTTCTCAAGTCGCTCGCAGTAGGTTATCTTTCGCCTGCCTAAATCGCCCAAGCTATATGTGATTGATCGTCATGGAACTAAACAGTTATTTTGAACAAATTAAAGACCTCCAAGAGCGCGCCGAATTGCTCAGGGGGTACCTTTGACTATGACGTAAAGAAAGAACGGCTAGAAGAAGTGCTGCGGCAGATGGAAGACCCAGCCATCTGGGAACAGCCACAAGAAGCGCAAAAGCTGGGGCAGGAAAAAGCGCAGCTCGAAACAATTATCGAAACCTTAGATCAAGTTAGCAACGGCACACAAGACGGGCTTGATATGCTTGGTTTGGCGCAAGAGGAAAACGATCAAGACTTGGCTAACGAGGTAGTGAGTGATTTAGCTGCAATCGAAGAAAGCCTCGCTAGGCTCGAGTTCCAAAGAATGTTCTCCGGGCCAATGGATGCCAATAACGCCTTTATTGATATTCAATCGGGTTCTGGTGGCACCGAAGCCCAAGATTGGGCGAACATGATTCTACGCATGTATTTACGTTGGGCTGAGGCAAACGGTTTCAAGGCCGACATTATCGAACTCTCTGAAGGCGAAGTTGCCGGTATTAAAAGTGCCACAGTCAAGGTTTCTGGCGATTATGCGTTTGGGTTTTTGCGCACAGAAACCGGTGTGCATCGTTTAGTTCGCAAAAGCCCGTTTGATTCTGGTAATCGCCGACATACCTCTTTTGCCTCTTTGTTTGCGTATCCTGAGATAGATGATCGTGTTGACGTGGAAGTGAATCCGGCCGACATTCGTATCGACACCTATCGAGCCAGTGGCGCTGGCGGCCAGCACGTAAACAAAACCGATTCGGCCGTCAGAATCACACATTTACCCACAAACATTGTCGTACAATGCCAAAGTGATCGGTCGCAACATCGCAATAAAGATGCGGCCATGTCGATGCTTAGAGCGAGATTATACGAGCATGAAATGCAGCTTCGTCGTGCCGACCAGCAAGCCGTTGAAGACGAGAAGTCGGACATTGGCTGGGGTTCGCAAATTCGCTCTTACGTATTAGATCAATCGCGTATAAAAGATCTTAGAACCAATGTTGAAACCGGCAACACTCAGGCGGTTCTCGACGGTGACTTAAACCCATTTATTGAAGCCAGCTTAAAGCAAGGCTTGTAGAGCAAACCCTTAGACAACACTGTGAGCCAAGACCAAACGCAAGAATTGGATGAGAACGAACTCATCCGCCAGCGGCGAGCTAAACTCTCGCAATGGCGCGATCAAACCAACGCCTATCCAAACACTTTTAAGCCGGAGCATCTCGCTGACGATTTAGTTCAGCAATACGATGAGCTGGATAAAGAAACCTTGGAAGGCCAAGACATTCAAGTAGCGGTTGCCGGCCGCATGATGAGTCGACGCATCATGGGCAAGGCCAGTTTTGCTCATTTGCAAGACCGAAGTGGGCGTTTACAGGTCTATGTCACACGCGATGCCTTGCCTGAAGGCTTTTACAATTCGGAATTTAAAAAGTGGGACATTGGCGATATTGTTGCCGTACGCGGCAAGCTATTTAAAACTAATAAGGGCGAGCTCAGTGTCCATGTTTCAGAGATTGAGCTGTTGGTTAAGTCTTTAAGGCCCTTGCCTGAAAAATTCCATGGCCTGACCGATAAAGAAACCGCGTACCGCCAACGCTACGTTGATCTAATCATGAACGAACAAAGCCGTGACGTGTTTACCAAGCGCTCGCGTATTGTCAGTTTTATCCGTGATTTTTTAATTGAGCGTGCATTTTTGGAGGTTGAAACTCCGATGATGCAGGCCATTCCTGGCGGTGCCGTGGCCAGGCCTTTTGTAACCCATCACAATGCGCTAGACATGCAATTGTTTTTGCGAATTGCGCCAGAGCTGTATCTAAAACGGCTAGTGGTTGGCGGCTTTGAACGTGTCTTTGAGATTAATCGTAATTTTCGCAATGAGGGTCTTAGCACACGGCACAACCCAGAATTTACAATGCTGGAGTTCTATCAAGCCTACGCCGACTACCATGACTTAATGGACATCACTGAATCGATGTTCCAAGGTTTAGCGAACATGTTGACCGACGATGGTGTGGTGCACTATCAAGGGCAGGCCATTGATTTTAGCCAAACCTTTAAACGCATGACCGTTGCCGAATCAATTTTGCATTTTAACCCACAGATCACGGCCGAAGACCTTAGTAGTAAGGAAGCCTTAACCGGTGTTGCTGAGAAACTCGGTGTTGTCGTAAAAGACACATACGGATTGGGTAAGCTGCAAATCGAGGTATTTGAAAAAACGGTCGAAGAGCGATTATTGGAACCCACATTTATAACCGCCTACCCAGTGGAGGTTTCGCCATTGTCGCGCCGTAATGACGACGACGATTTTGTTACTGATCGCTTTGAGTTGTTTATCGCGGGTCGAGAAATCGCCAATGGCTTCTCAGAACTTAATGACCCGGAGGATCAGGCCGAGCGTTTCCAGCAACAAGTCAGTGAAAAAGACGCTGGGGATGACGAGGCCATGCACTTTGATGCCGACTATATTCGCGCGCTTGAGTATGGCATGCCGCCGACGGCGGGCGAGGGCATTGGCATTGATCGTCTGGTTATGTTGTTTACTGACAGCCCCTCCATTCGTGATGTTCTGCTATTCCCTCATATGCGGCCTGAAGCCAGTCAAAGTGGTGAAGTCACTAACGCATCCGATGAAGCTTAGGCGCGGTTAGGATTATGGCGAGCGTTAATATTCCAATGTTGGTCGGCACGCGGTATTCGCGCGCCAAACGAAGAAATGGTTTTATTTCGTTTATCTCGTTCATCTCAATTTTTGGTATCGCCATTGGGGTCTGGGTACTGATATCAGTGATCTCGATTTGGAATGGATTTGGAAAAGAGCTCAGAGGCCAAATTTTAGACGTGGCACCGCATGTTACGGTCACCGGCGGCGGTGGTTGGTTGCAAGATTGGCCAAGCATTAAGCCAGCTCTAGAAGAGCATCCAGAGGTGGAAGGGGCTGCACCTTATGTGTATGCGCAAGGTTTGACCTCGTACTCAGGTGTGGTAACTGGCACCTTGGTTAAGGGTATTTTACCCGAGCTGGAACCCGCGGTTTCCTTGGTGTCCGAACATATTGTGCAAGGGCGATATGACTTAACTCCTGGAGCCTATAAAGTTGTGATAGGCGAAGGCTTGGCCTACAAGTTAGGTGCCGGAGTTGGTGATAAAATCACATTTGTATCGCCACAAGGTCAGTCGACACCAGCTGGTTTGGTGCCAAGGTTGCGGCGCTTTACGGTGGTCGGTATTTTCGGCGGCCTAGGCCCAGACGAATTCGATGCGTCGTTGGCCCATATTCACATGAGCGATGCCCAAAAACTGTATAAAACCAGAGGCTCAGTGAGCGGTATCCGGCTAAAACTCTCTGACCCGTTTGACGCCATAGGCGTGACGCGCGACCTATCTGCCAAGTTCAACTTTCGCTTATTGGTCGACAATTGGACATCGCAATACAGCAGTTTTTTTCGCGCCATTGATCTAGAACGCAAGGTCGTATTTATTACCTTGTTTTTGATCGTGGCGATTGCGGCCTTCAATATTGTCTCGACTTTGATCATGGTCGTTACTGATAAAAGAGCTGACATTGCTATCCTCAGAACTCTTGGTCTGTCACCGAGCAAAGTGATGGGCATTTTTTTTGTGCAAGGGGTTACATCTGGTGTGGTCGGTACTCTGATCGGTACGGTGGCCGGTGTATTAACCGCACTCAATGTGCCTGCGATATTCAAAGCCATCGAATCGCTTGTTGGCTATGAGTTGATGCCGTCAAATGTCTACATCGTTTCAGATTTTCCGGCTGATTTGCGTTGGTCCGATGTGTCGATTATTGTTTCTGTTACCTTGTTAATCAGCATGTTGGCGACCTTATATCCGGCATGGCGTGCCTCTAGGACACAGCCCGCTGAGGCATTACGCTATGAGTAGCTCTGCGATTTTACATTGCCAACAACTTGGTAAAACGTATACCGAAGGCCCCAATGATGTAGAGGTCTTAAGCTCGGTTAATTTGCATATCGAAACCGGAGAGCGACTGGCAATAGTCGGCGCTTCCGGCTCGGGCAAAAGTACCTTGTTGCATTTACTCGGCGGGCTTGATTTGCCAACCACGGGTTCGGTCTGGGTAGATGGGCAGGAACTGTCGCGCATGACCGATAAGCAGCGTGGATTGATGCGCAATCAATACTTGGGATTTGTTTATCAATTTCATCACTTGTTGCCCGAGTTTTCAGCAATCGAAAACGTTGCCATGCCGCTGCTGATTCGAGGTGTTGATAAAGCTCAGGCTTTCGAGAGGGCGTCTAGGTTGCTTGGTGATATCGGCTTAGACCATCGTTTGAGCCATCGACCTACTGAACTCTCTGGTGGCGAACGCCAACGTACCGCAATCGCGAGAGCTCTTATCACCGAGCCAAAGGTTGTGCTCGCGGATGAGCCTACCGGCAATTTGGATATTGATACTGCCAATAGTGTGTTCGACATGATGATGGAGTTAAATCAACGCGTAGGCACTGCCTTGATTATGGTCACGCATGACAATACCTTAGCGAGCAAAATGGACAGCGTTTTAAGATTGGATCACGGAACTATTGCGAGTTAAATATACGTATATTTAAAGGCACGTGAGTTAAACAGAAGTGAGCCTGTCACTTGAGCCCCAGTTATCTGTAATTCGGTAATCAGTTAGCAGAAATAAAATGGCTTGTCGATTGCCTTAATCAAACAAAACTAAGTTCGAGCTAATTCTCCGCAGATACCTTTTTTTGGTGTAGTTTCTTAGCCGTTCTTGTGGCAATTCTGTGCCGCCATCGTTGGCGAATCTGGCCGCTCCATAACAAGCTAATCGTAAAGTGCGCAGCTAATCCAAGGCATATTCCAAATATCAAACAACCCAACCACAGAGCGGTGTAATGCCAGCCTAATTCAAGTACGCCGATCTCACTCAGTTTAACTGGCGCGACACCAAGGATTTTTGCGCCGAGTAAATACGGTGGCGTATACAAAGGAATCCAGGTTAAAGGGTTGGATATCCACACCGCGCCGACAGCGAGTGGTAGGTTGGCACGCATCAGGCTGGCTAGAAAGATCGCCGCGACCATTTCAAATGGCATTGGCAGGAAAGCGCAAAACAAACCAATTCCAGCCCCTTTGGCGGTACTTTGCCGGGTAAAATGCCAAAGCTCATGCTGTTTTAGGCGGTCTCCGAAAATATGCAGATAACGCATCTGCTCGATTTCTTTTCGGGTCGGCAAATAGCGTCTAAGTAAAGTTAGGTATTTCAATGTTGCCTAAGTTGGTTTTGCAAATAAAATGCCGCGCCTTAAATATCTGTAGGCGTTTAATCGATTTTTGCAGGGGATATCGTTACTTGATAGTTTATAGGTACGGGCGAGAAATAGCGTTAACTTTCAATCACTTTCGACACTAAATCTTGGTAATACTAGGTCTTGGTAACAAAGTACTGACTCCGGCAAAAGTTTGATGTAGGTCGCTTGTAATTCAAGCTAATAGAAAGACTTTGTTGTTCATGCTTTGATTTTGGTGCTTGACAATTAGGACTTAGCTATTGAGACTTTAATGCACAGGCATTAACATCTTCACCTTTAGAAGGTTTGGTTAAAACCAAATCGCGAGCAGTGGGGGCATGGAACCAAGCCCTGCTAAATTTTGCAAAGAGGATTTGCTCAGTGAAACTTCATTTCAATACGGTTGCTTTGTCGCAATGGTGCCTCAGCGGCATTGTCGTTGGGCACACCTTAGTCATCGCTTTCGGTGAGCTTCCATCGGTTTTATGGATACTCTTTTTAGCTTCTGCATTTGTAAGCCTAGCAATTTGCCTTGCCAACGCGATTAGCCGCTTGATTTGGCCCTTCGCGTTTTTACTCGCAGGCACGTTTAATGCGGTGTGGCAATTTTCAGATCATCAACAGAGTATCTTGCATCCAGATCTCGAGCGAGTGGATGTCGAAGTGGTTGGCAACGTGATTGGCTTGCCTCAGAGCAACAATGGCGATACCCGATTCCAGTTCCGAATAAATAAAGTGGTCGCTCGCGATGAATCAAATCAGGCTGGCCTGACTCTCTTACTTGGGCGCCGAGTTCAGCTCAATTGTTATCGTTGCCCATTTGAGGTGCAGAGCGATGACGATTGGCGATTTACCATACGCCTAAAGCGGCCGAGAGGGTTCGCCAGCCCCCACGCTTTTGATTACGAGCGTTTCTTGTTTCGAAATAAGATTGTGGGGCGCGGCTATGTGCGACTTAAATCACCATATGAACGGTTAGAAAGGCGTGCGTACGGCATCAATCAAATTCGGGCTCAATTGAAAGACCTGATCATCGGAATCAACGACTCCGAGCCAAGAGACTTTGGGCGAGCCCTGATTTTGGCACTCTCAATTGGAGATAAGTCAGCATTTACACAAACTCAGCGCGAGGTGCTGCAAAAATCCGGTATAAGCCACCTAGTGGCGATCTCTGGCTTGCACGTCGGTTTGGTTTTTGGTGTGGTGTTCGCGCTATGCAATTTATTGTTAAAGCCATTCACCATGCTTTATCAATACGGCGCTCGCCAAAGCATCGCTCTTTTACCGGCACTGCTCGCCGCGGGGATGTATGCGGGCTTAGCTGGTTTTGCGGTATCGACCCAGCGCGCGCTAATCATGTTGTTAATTTTTAGCCTTTGCCGATTGTGTTCGCGATCACAGAGTCTATTGCAGCTTCTTTTGTACACTGGCGTTGCCGTTTTATTGATCGACCCATTTTCTGTTTTGGATGCTGGTTTTTGGCTGTCGTTTTTGGCCGTTTTTATTATTGCGCTGTCTAATGCAGTGATTAATATTGGCGCAAACAGTAGCGTAAATACGAGCGCAAAAAAAAGGGCGAACCGTAATGCGAGACAAAGCCTCAGCTTGCTGCGTCTACAGCCGTTGTTGTGGCTGGGCATGATGCCTTTAACCGCAACCTTGTTTGGTCAAGTTTCTCTGGTCTCGCCGCTGATTAATCTGGTGTTAGTGCCGTTGTTTTGCGTGTTATTAATTCCGGCGACCTTGGCGGCGGTAGTGTTGCACTACCTCGGCTTGCACTCCGTTTCTCTGCCTGCAATTACCGGCTTAAGTGCCATGTTTAATGGTCTCTACGATTTACTAGTCGTCGTTATATCGATGTCGTTTGCTGGTGTCTACATTGGTTTATCTTGGACGTTGGCTGCGGCTGTTGTTTTGACCCTTGCTTTGATTTTTAAATGGCAGGCGATGTTGTGGCATTGGCGAGCCGCTAAAACCTTGATAATTATTGCGCTATGCGTTTTGTCTATTCAGCCTCAAGCCAGCGCAGGCCTCCGGCTCACTATCTTGGACGTTGGCCAAGGCTTGTCGATGTTAGTTGAGTTGCCCGACTACACCTTGCTTTACGATACCGGGCCAAAATATCGCTCCGGATTTACCGCCGCTCAAGCGGTCGTGGTGCCGTATATGCGGGGGCGAGGGATTCGTGATCTGAATGATGTGGTTATCAGTCATGCCGACAACGATCATATCGGCGGTTTTGACACAGTAGAGTCGGCGCTTGCGATCAAACGGCTTTTTAGCAGTCGCCAGGACAAACTACCGAGCTCTACAGCGTGTCGGGCTGGTCATCGTTGGCTGGTTGGCGACACGGTATTTGAGTTCTTAGGGCCATCGAATACCAGCCCCTCAGGGAGCAATAATCGATCTTGTGTGTTGTTAATCGAGCATAAAGGTCAGCGTATTTTGATCACTGGTGATATCGAAAGACAGGTCGAGCGTCATATGCTCAATGAGGGAAGTCATTTACAGGCCGATATCATGTTGGTGCCTCATCAAGGGAGCAAAACGTCCTCCACTGAGGCCTTTATTGACGCGGTTAATCCGTCGGTGGCGCTGGTGGCCGCAGGCTACAAAAACCAATACGGGCATCCTCATCCAGATGTGATGCAGCGTTATGCCCGTCGTCACATCAAGATGATATCGACTATCGAACATGGCACCACCACCATAACTTTTTCTGAGAGTCAGATGCGTATTGAATCATTTCGCCTTGATCATCGCCGTTTTTGGCGTGAGTAAAAACTAACCATCAACGAGCAGACTTTGGTAGACTTTGACCCAGAATTACAACTAAAGCGGTGGCAACGCTATGCATATTAGCCGCCGCCGCATTCAAAAAGGTAGACTCTCCCATGTTTGAGCTGTTTCGAGCTGGTGGCCCTCTAATGTGGGTTATTTTGCTTTGTTCTTTGATCGCCTTGACCATTATTTTCGAACGCTTGTTAACTCTGCGTGTCAAACAAGTCGCGCCCGCGAGCTTGAGAGATCAAATTTTGGAGCTAGCTCGATCTGGCCGAGTAACCCAAGATAAAATTCAAGTGGTCAGAGAACATTCGCCTCTGGGTAAGGTGTTTGCAGCCGGTCTTGATAATTTGCATCGCGGGCCGGATGCAATGCGCGAAGCGCTTGAAGAAAGCGGAAAACAAGTCGTACATCGTTTAGGCCGATACTTAAATACCTTGGGAACCATCGCGTCGATTACGCCGTTAATTGGTTTGTTGGGCACGGTAATCGGAATGATTAAGGTGTTTACAGCCATCACCGCCAGCGGAGTGGGCGACCCAACTGTGTTGTCAGGTGGTATTTCAGAAGCACTCATCACCACTGCCGCGGGCTTGTCTGTGGGCATTCCTTGTTTGATGTTTTATCGTCATTTTCGCGGGAAGATTAGCGAACTGGCGGTTATCCTCGAAGAAAATGCCATGGACCTAGTTGATACGCAGAAATAAGTATGAATTTCAACAATCAACAAGAGCAAGTCGACGAGACTGGGATCGAGCTGACACCGCTTATTGATGTGGTGTTTTTGCTGTTAATCTTCTTTATGATTTCCACCACGTTTACCAAAGAAACGTCGCTCAAGATTAACCTTCCTGAGTCGAGTGGCGAACAAAGTGGCACCGCGCCTAATAGCATCGAAGTGCAGGTTGGTGCCAACTCGCAATATGCGATTGCCTCTGATTTAGAAGGGGCCGCAAAAGCCTTGATTAACTCTGAACGCGATACCCTCAAAGCGGCGCTGAGCGAGTATCAACAAAGCGATGGCGTGCTATTGATCATCAGGGCCGATAAAAAAGCCCCTCACGAAGCCGTTATTCGAGTGATGGATGTTGCTCAAGAGATCGGCCTACAGAATGTTACTTTTGCTACCAAACAATTTGGTGAGTAAATAAGCTGATGTTGGAATCAGACCACACGCCGGTTGCCAGCCCAGACAAAAGCGCGAAGTTTGATGCCAAAGCGGTTTTTTTACGCTTAAATTTATATCTAAAACGCAGCCCGGTGCTGTTAAAGCTGGCGATCATTTTTATGATTGCCACGGCGTTAACTGAGGCATCGTTTGCGGCGCTGATCAAATACATTGTCAACGATGCCTTTGTTACGGCGTCACCTTGGTTTACTAAATGGGTACCGGTGATCTTGTTCGTTGCTCTGGTGGCACGTGCAATATTAGGTTTCTGTGCCAATTTTTCTATGCAGAGCCTCGGCCGCAATGTGATTTTTCAATTGCGCCAAGATGTCTTCAAAAACCTAATCAATTTACCCACCTCATACTTTGATCAAAACAGTTCAGCAAAGAACGTGTCGAAGTTGATTTATGATGTAGAGACCACGGCGGTAGCAACCACCGACGCCTTAACCATTGCCTTCAAAGATGCCGTGACCTCCGTTGCTTTGATCTGTTGGCTTGTATATCTCGATTGGCGTCTAACGATTATCTTTGTTGTGTCGATCCCTTTATTGGTGCTTATTACTCGCTACACAAACAAACGCTTTCGGCGCACTAGCAAAGACATTCAGGATTCCATGGGCGGAATCGCCAACACAGTTAAGGAGGCTTCGATTGGTCAAAAGGTAATCAAAGTTTATGGTGGGCAAGCGCAAGAGATAGAAAATTTTGAGAAAGCCAATCGCTTTAATCTTAAGCAAAACCTCAAGCGTGCGCGAGTATCAGCGGGAATACTTCCAGTGACTATCCTGGCTGTGGCGCCCGCTATTTCGCTGATCTTGTACGTCTTTCTAAATTACCTACGTACTGGGCCCGAATCTGCCGGTGACTTTGTTTCCTATCTTACTGCCTGCATGATGCTCATGAGTCCGCTGCGGCGCCTGGCTAAGGTTAATGAGAAAATTCAAATTGGGATCACCGCGGCCAATTCAGTTTTCAGTGTGGTTGATGCTGAGCCCGAGTCAGATACAGGCGCAGTGGCCCTTGCGCGAACTAAAGGCGGTTTGCATTTTCAAAATGTCAGTTTCAAGTACCATGATGACGAAAAACAAGCGGTGCTCAGTGACGTTAATTTCTCTATTCAACCGGGCGAGCGAGTTGCACTGGTAGGGCCATCGGGCAGTGGGAAATCGACCATCACCAGTCTGATTTTGCGTTTCTATCAGCCGCAAGAAGGCTGCATTTTGTTAGATGACAAAGACATCAACGATATCTCGCTGAAAGATCTTCGTAATCAAGTTGCTTTGGTCAGTCAAGAAACAACCTTGTTCGACGATACAATTGGTCGAAACATTATGTACGGTATGTTGGACCAATATGACGAAAACCGTTTGCAGGCGGCGATAAAGGCCGCACACGTCGATGAGTTTTTAAATGACCTACCTTTAGGCTTAGACACTCGCGTTGGCGAACACGGTTTGCGACTCTCAGGCGGCCAGCGTCAACGAATCGCCATTGCTCGAGCGATTTATAAAAACGCGCCGATACTAATATTAGATGAAGCTACCTCGGCGCTAGACAATAAGTCGGAGCGCTATGTTCAAGATGCTCTAGAGACCTTAATGCACGAACGCACGTCCTTGGTGATCGCGCATAGGCTCTCAACCATCGAAAGCGCCGATACGATTTTAGTCATTGATCGTGGCCGTATCGCAGAAAAAGGTTCCCATAAACGCTTGCTCAAAAAAGATGGTATTTACGCTGAATTGCACCGAGCGCAATCTGGGAATAGTCGTAAGGGATTCTTTTTCTGGAATCGATAAATCGTGTTTCGCCAAGCCTTACTAAAAAGTTGGCAGACGCCCAATGCGCTAACAATCTTATTGTGGCCATTGAGCTATGTATATCGGCTGCTGATTTTCATTCATCGTCAGCTTTATCTCGTAGGCATAAAGAAACGCCGCAAAGCAGCATTGCCTTGCATTGTTGTGGGTAATCTCACTGTTGGTGGCAGTGGCAAAACGCCGCTGGTTATACATTGTGTTGAGTTACTAAAAGAACAAGGCTTTAAGCCTGGGGTAATCAGTCGAGGCTACAAACAAAGGGGCAGCAACGAAGGCGCAATCTTATTGACTGAAGATTCATTGGCACAGTCTGTCGGCGATGAGCCTTACTTGATCGCCAAGCGTACGCAAGCGCCCGTGGCGGTAGGGCGCAATCGGCATGAAGCGGTGGCTTTACTAGAGCCTTATTGCGACGTTGTAGTCAGCGACGATGGTCTGCAACACTGGGCCTTGGAGCCTCATGTATCAATTTGTATTGACGATGTAGATGCTCTCAAAAATCCTTATCTGTTGCCTGCCGGCCCTTGGCGAGAAACACGCGCGCGCCTATCTGACATGCAACTGCGCGTAAGCAGAGGTAGGCAAGAGGTGACTCCTCAAGCTTACGGCATGCAACTGGTGGCTGGAAAGCCGGTGGCAATCAGTGGTGAAAATAAAGAGTCGATTGATCTTTCAAAGCCGATTCACGCGGTCGCGGGTATCGCCCAACCAACGCGTTTTTTTGACACCTGCCGAGAACTTGGGTTTAGTATTGTCGAACACGCTTTTCCTGATCATTATGACTTTCAGGCCAGCGATATCGACTTTGATTCTCAAACTGTGTTGATGACTGAAAAAGACGCGGTAAAATGCCAGAGCTTTGAATTGGATAATCTTTGGTATCTGCCAGTGAATGCCGACTTGTCCTCAAATTTCGATCACGCTCTTTTAGAGCAGCTCGCAAGGTCACAACAAACATGATTGATAAAAAACTACTTGAAATGCTGGTGTGCCCAGTTACCAAAGGTTCCTTGGAATACGACGCTAATGCCAACGAATTAATCTCTCGCCCAGCAAAATTAGCATACCCAATTAGAGACGGTATTCCGGTTATGCTCGAAGATCAAGCAAGGCCACTGACCGACGAGCAATGAGTTTTAAAGTGATCATCCCGGCGCGTTACGCCTCAACGCGCTTGCCGGGCAAAATGCTCAAAAGAATTGGCGATAAAACCATGATTGAGCAAGTCGTGTGCCGCGCGAATGAATCCAACGCCGAAGCGGTTATTGTTGCGACCGACGACGCGCGAATTAATGAGGCCTTAGAGCACTCAGAGTGCCAAACTGTTTTAACGCGAGCAGATCATGCCTCAGGCAGTGATCGTTTGGCCGAAGTTGTTGATATTCTTGAGTTAAGTGACAACGAAGTAGTGGTTAATGTGCAAGGCGATGAGCCACTCATAGCACCAGAATTAATCAACGAGGTGGCTGGCCAGTTAATTGACGAACCCAACGCTTCAATGGCCACTGCGGCGAGAGCAATACATGAGATTCGCGATTTTGACGACGCCAATGTTGTAAAAGTCGTGATCAATCAGCGAGGTCGCGCGCTTTACTTTTCGCGGGCTGGGATTCCATTTCGGCGTGACCCTGATGCAGATTCCCAAGCGACACTGGCATGGCACCACATCGGCATTTACGCCTATCGAGCCGGTTTTCTCAAGCAGTATCAAGCACTTGAGTCGAGTCTAATTGAGCAAAGTGAATCATTAGAACAATTACGAGTACTGGATCACGGTTACGAGATTTTGGTGCATAAAACCGAGCTTGATGCAGGCTTTGGTGTTGATACACAAGAAGATTTGGAGCGGGCTAGGCACGTATTTGAATCGAGAACAGATTAGTAAAATGAACGCTAGCTAACGATGACAAAAACCAAATTACTGTTCGTTTGCATGGGTAATATTTGTCGTTCACCGACCGCACATGCAGTGATGCGAGATAAAATTGTATCGCAGGGCCTTGAGGCCGAGATCTCAATCGACTCGGCGGGCACACATGCTCATCATATTGGCGAGGCTCCAGATTCGCGGGCTCAGCAAACCGCGGCTGCCAGGGGTATTGATACTCGAGGATTGTCTGCTCGCAAAATTCATACGAGCGACTACCAGCAATTCGATTTCATCTATGCGATGGATCAACACAATTTAGATCTGATTCAGCATCACCAGCCCGAAGTGGGGGCATCGGCCCATGTGCTGCTCTTTCTGGATTCGGCTGTGCGGCTTGGTTTGACTAAGCAAAAAGAAGTGCCAGACCCATATTACGGAGGCAGCAAAGGTTTTGATAATGTTTTCGATCTAGTTGATCTTGGCTGCGATGCAATCCTCAAAGAGCTACTTAACAGATGAGCCAAACCCAACTGCTTATCAATGTTGAGAAGCAACGCCTCTTGGTATTTGATCAAAAGGGCGAATGCATTTGGGATAGAGCTATTGCCACCGCCAAAAATGGAGTTGGGCAAGAGCAAGGCAGTGAGTGCACGCCCTTGGGTCGGCATCGTATTCGCGCAAAAATTGGTGCAGGCCAAGCCTTAAATACGGTGTTTATTGGGCGTCGACCTACTGGAGAGATCTACTCACCGAGTATGGCCAAGCAATACCCAAGTCGAGATTGGATTCTCTCACGAATTTTATGGCTGTGTGGTGAAGAAGTAGGCTTTAATCGCGGCGGGTCTGTCGATACTCAACGGCGCTATGTCTACATTCATGGCGCGCCAGATTCGCATGCAATGGGCAAACCAAGCTCGCATGGATGTGTCAAAATGCGCAATCAAGACGTGGCAGACCTCTTTGAAATGGTAGAGATTGGTACGCCAGTACTTATTATTGAAAACGAAAACTCATGACCCTCACGTGACCCCCGCATGACCCTGAAAAGACTCCCGCTTGGCCCGATTATGCTCGATGTGGCTAGCCTTACTTTAAGCGACAAAGAACGAGAAACGCTGGTACATCCATTGGTCGGTGGTGTCATTCTTTTTGCGCGAAACTATCAAAACCGTGAACAAGTTGCTGCATTAATCAGCGAGATTAAATCACTTCGAAGCCCTGAGTTATTAGTTGCTGTAGATCAAGAGGGCGGGCGAGTCCAACGATTTAAAGACGGTTTCACTCGCTTGCCTGCGGCCAATAGTTTTGGTGAATCTTGGCAGGCAGATAAGCAAACCGCGCCTATTAAAGCCTTTGAGTCTGCTGTCACAATGGCCAGTGAGTTAATCGAGGTTGGCGTCGACTTTAGCTTTGCACCGGTGTTTGATGTCGAAACTCAGGCCAGCGACGTAATTGGTGATCGTAGCTTTCATTCCGATCCTGCGATTGCTGTCGAATTGCTTGGGGCGTATATCGATGGAATGCATGCCGCTGGGATGGTTGCGATAGGCAAGCATTTTCCGGGCCACGGTGGCGTGGCTGGAGATTCTCATCATTGTCTGCCCTGCGATGAACGAAATCTAGAGCAACTACTCGCGCACGATTTACAGCCGTACAAAGAGCTGATTCACGAAATCGATGGTGTCATGACCGCGCATGTCTTATTTGATCGCTGCGATCCGCACATACCAACTTACTCGCCGTTTTGGTTGAAAACAGTATTGCGTGAGCAACTTGGTTTTCAAGGCGTGGTTTTTAGTGATGATCTCACCATGCAAGGAGCGGTAGATGTGCATGCCGATATCATCACTCGGGCCGAACAGGCCTTGGCTGCCGGCTGTGATATGGTATTGGTGTGCAATCGGCCAGACCTAAGTGAACAGCTTATCGAGGGTTTGGATTTTACCGTCAATGAAAGGCAATCTTTTAGGCTAACCAGGCTGTTAAAACGAACCTCATAAGCAAATCGAGTATCACTCATCTTTGATGAAAATGTCGCCTAGATTAAGAGAATTAAAAGGCAAGAAAAATTAGGAAGCACAAAGCTTAAATAAAAAATAGTAAAGAGTATTTTCATGAGCAAATTATTAAAATCGTTGGCGTGGCTTGCCGTGTTGGGTTTTCCAATTACCCTAGTTTTGTACCACACAGGCCTCATTCATTTTGGCCAAAGCTTTAAGCTTCTAATGGCAACTGGCGTATTAGCAGCGGTGGTTTTCGTTGTTGCACTTATTTTGCGAGTGCTGAAACGCAATGACGCGCAAATCGTTAACGCCGCTCACCTAGCGATGGTGTTGTCGATTATTCCTTTGGTTGGTTTAGGCTTGCAGGCTAAAAAGGGTCGATCGGTGCCTGAAATTCATAATATTTCCACCGATACCGTAAACCCACCGCAGTTCAATAAAATTGTGGCTCTACGAGGCGAAAGCTCGAATTCATTAGAGTACGACGCAAGCGTTTTGGCGCAAGTTCAAGAACAAGCCTATCCCGAAGTAAAGACTGCGGTGCTAAATGACGCCCCGCAAAATGTATTTGCCAAAGCTGTGTCGCTGGTTAAAACCCAAGGTTGGGAATTAGTGAATGCAGATGAGGATGCCTTGGTCATAGAAGCCACTGACACAACCCTTTTGTGGCAATTTAAAGACGATGTGGTTATTCGGATTCGACCTACAGCGCAAGGCGGTTCGAAGATAGACATGCGCTCAGTTTCCAGAATAGGGCGCAGCGACTTAGGCGCAAACGCGGCTCGTATTTCGGAGTTTTTAAATCAGCTGTCGAACTAAGCTTTAAGCCAAAAAACTAGCCGTCATTTGATTGTTTTTCGGCTGCTGCTTTAGCGGCCTTTTTAGCTTCTCGCTCAGCCTCCTTAGCTGCTTTTGCAGCCTCACGTTCGGCCTTTTTAGCGGCAGCGATGGCTTCTCGTTCAGCTTTCTTTGCTGCCCTAGAGGCTTCTTGCTCAGCTTTTTTTGCCGCTCGTGCGGCTTGTTTTTCTGCGCGGCTTGCTTGTTTGGCGGCCTTAGCGGCTTCTCGTTCCGCCTTTTTTGCAGCGGCCTTTTCAGCTCGCTCTGCGGCTAACGCTGCTTTCGCTGAATCCTTTTCTGCTTCTTTAGCCGCCTTAGCGGCTACTTTTTCGTTTTGGCTTCTGACTTTACTTGCCCGGCGCTCTTCTTTTTCGGCATCGCGTTTTCGTTGCCGTTCTAGTTTTTTAATCCGACGCTCAACTGGGTCGCTGCGCTTTAGTATTCCAAGGCGGTTAAAAAGGCCTTTTTCGCGTTGAGTCGGTTTGGTAATCACGGTGCCGCCGTGGTGGCGGTCTTCGGTAGACGGCTCTAAGGTTTGGATGTTGGCCAATTCCACATCGCCTTTGAGCTCTACGACTTTATCGTCTTTAAATACGACGGTGATGAGCCGTTGTTCGGTCTCGCGGCGTTGCTGATCTCGGCGCGAGTAAAAGTAATCCCAGCGTTGTTCGTTAAAGGGGTCTATCACCATTGGTGTGCCGAGGATAAACAGCACTTCTTGTTTGCTCATTCCAAAGCGAATCTCTTTGAGATCGCTATTGTTGATGATGTTGCCTTGCTGGATATCTGGCTGAAAAGGCTTGATGCAAGCGCTTAACAAAAGGGCCGAGGCGAGTATTACTGTAGTTAGTTTTAACGTCATTGTTGGTTTGATTGTAACGTCGTCGTTTCTTAGATGTTGTTGAATGGTGTTGTAGATGATAGCGCTTAGGAATTTGCCGCAAAGACTCCAAACAACTCTGTTGTTGTTAGGATTTAGCTTGGTTCAATTCAAGTAATACCGCTATCTCATCGCAGTTTTCGAACTTGTAGCAGTTTACACAAATTCCCCAAACTTTTTCTGGAAATATCTCTTTTGTCACGGTGCGAAAACCAAGGTTGTGAAAGAACTCTGGCACGTAGGTCAATGCCATCAAACGGCCCACATTGCGCTCTTTGGCGATACCAATAAGTTGTTCGACGATCCTGCGGCCTAACCCTCTGCCTTTAATATCTGGTGCCACCATTAAGCTTCGTATTTCGGCCAGCTCAGGTGTGAAGTGTTCTAGTGATCCGCAAGCGATTACCGTTTGCTTCTCTTCAATGAGCAAAAAGTGTTCGAGGTTATTGGCCAAATCCTGCTTGGTTCGCGGTAATAAATCGCCGAGTTTTGCATAATGATTCAATAGCTTTTGAATCCCTGGAATATCCTCAGGTCGAGCAGAGCGCACTTGTGCGTCTTGAGTTATGTTCATCAAGCGGTTTTCTCAGCCTGAGCTGAGTCCAACATTTCTTGCGCATGAGCGCGAGTGCGTTCGGTTATTTCGTGGCCACCGAGCATGCGCGCAATCTCTGCTGTGCGTAGACTGTCGTTCAGCGGTAATAGGGTAGAGTAGGTTTCTTCTTTTGTCGCAACTTTGTCAATTAACAGATGGTGCTCTCCTTGAGCCGCGACCTGCGGTTGATGAGTAATGCAAATCACTTGGGCGTTTCTACCAAGCCTGCGCAAACGACTGCCGACCATTTGCGCGATCTTGCCACCAACACCAACGTCAACCTCGTCGAAAACCAGAGTGGGCGTGTCGGATTTGGCGCTGGTGATAACCTGAATCGCTAGGCTGATTCTGGACAATTCACCACCAGAAGCCGTTTTTTGTAAGGGTTTGAGTGGTACGCCGTAGTTGGTTGAAACTAAGTACTCGATTCGATCAACACCGTGTTCGGAAATAACAACGTCGTCGCTGATTTTTGGTTCGACCACGATCTCTACTTTGCCGCCTTTCATGCCCAAATCTTGCATTTGGTCGGTAATCGAAAGTGATAAATGGCGAGCAACTTCCTGACGTTTTGATGAAACGGAAGCCGCTATCTTGTGGTACTGCTCAGTCAGTCCGCGAATCTCTTTTTCTAACTTCTCAGGCTTATTATTTAAGTTGGTTAAAGCGTCGAACTCAGCTTGTAATTGTTGGTAGCGTGCGAGTAACTCAGCTTCAGAACAACGGTGCTTGCGAGCTAGGTTGATTAAGGTATCCCGCCGTTGTTCGACTTCAGACAAGCGTTCAGGATTTTGTTCGATATGAGAGCGCGACTGGACGATTAAGGCGCCAGACTCTTCAATTTGCGCCAACGCAGAGTTCAATAGACTCTGAGCCTCGGCCAAATTTGGTTCAACTTCGCAGACCTCGTTGAGTTGATGAATTACGCGGCCAAGGTCGCTGCTGACATTGTGATCTTCATTTTCAAGCAAGGCATCTTTGGCGGTGTCTATCGACAACAGCAGCTCCTTGGCATTGCTGAGCCTGGCGTGTTCTAGCTCAAGATCGTCAAATTCTTGTTCAACAAGGTCGGCGTCGGCAAGCTCGTTCAACTGAAACGACATAAGGTCTAAACGATCTTGAGCATCATGATGGTTTTGCTCAGCCCCATTAAGTTCTTTCTGCAGACGATTGATTTTAGAGGCGAGGGCGGCCATGGCGCCAAGGCGATCATTGTGGTCAGAAAATTGGTCGATGATATGGCGTTGATCGCTCAATCGTAGCAATGATTGATGCTCGTGCTGGCCATGCAAATCCACCAACATAAGGCCAAGTTCCTTAAGGCTGCTCAAGGTAGTGGGCTGGTCGTTCACATAGCATTTTGTGGGCTTATTACGCCGCAGAATGCGTCTGACCAAACAATAATTGGGGTCGTCGCCGCCAAGGTCTTTGCTCGCTAGCCATTCTTGAACAGACTTTAAATTGGCTAGGGAAAATAGGGCTGTGATCTCGCATTGATCTTCGTCGTGGCGAATCTGATCATTTTCAGCTCTTGCGCCGAGTAGTAGATTTAAAGCACCTAGGACAATGGACTTGCCCGCGCCGGTTTCGCCCGTGACCACCGTTAAGCCGCTATCGAGTTCAAGCTCAATGTGTTTGATGATCGCAAAGTTGCGAATTGAGAGTTCAATAAGGGCCATAGTGTTTATCTAATAAAGCTTTCTGTGTACGCGATCAACTAGTCTTGCGGCTGAGCGCCGCCCCAACCCAGTTTTGCTCTTAACATAGCAAAATAGTCGTAGTTTGGAGTATGCACAAATCTGGCGGAATTTTTAGATCGTGTCACTTTGATAATCTCATCGCCCACTAGATTGCATCCAATCAAACCATCGGCGGAAACATGTGCGCAGTTTTGGGTTTTATTGTGAATGGTAAATTCGAAAACAGACGCGGCGGGCAAAGTGATGGGGCGGTTCGAAAGCGTATGCGGTGACACTGGAACCATCGAAATCACATCGGTGCCAGGATGCATAATGGCACCGCCAGCCGAGAGCGCATAGGCCGTTGAGCCAGTCGGAGTGCACAAGATCACGCCATCTGAACGAGCATTGGTCACAAATTGGTTGTTGACCTTTACTTGCCAAGCAATGAGTTTTTCCAGCGCGTGCCGACCTATCACGATGTCGTTGAGAGCGGTTTGCTTAAATATGGATTTGTTATCGCGGCTGACCTCGACATCCAGCATCATGCGGTGTTCGATACTGTAGTCGCCCCCCAAGATGGTATCGATCTCACTTAACATGTCGGCTTGCGCAATGTCAGTTAAGAAACCAAGGTGGCCTAAATTAACCCCTACAACAGGGACATTGTGATCAGCCATGTGGCGCGCCACGTGCAGCATGGTTCCGTCGCCACCAATGACAATGGCTAGATCGATATCGGTATTAAGGGTTTCAAGCGCGATCTCTTGAGACAGCTCACGCGCGATTTCAGCGGCCGTGGTGTGGCCGATCATCACCTTTACACCTTTGGATTCAAGATGTTGGCTCAAGCGCTTAATAGGCTGCTCAACGCTAGGGTCGCGATATTTACCGAACAGTCCGACAGTTTTAAACATGCCAATTATGCTTTATGATTATTGGGCCAGCATTGTCGCCAATTTGGCGGTGTTTTGTCTAGCTCGATGTTTATGGCGACATTTTAAGTTTGCATCGCATCTATTTGATTTAAAGGCATTTTGCACTATATATGGCTCTTGATAACCGTTCAGAAACCGTCCTAAAAACGCTGGTAAAAACCTACATCGAGCAAGGCCAGCCTGTGGGTTCGCGCACCTTATCCAAATTACCCCAACTGGGCGTAAGTTCGGCGACGGTGCGTAATGTGATGTCTGATCTGGAAGAATTAGGCTTGATTACCTCGCCACACACCTCCGCAGGGCGCATCCCGACGTCGCAAGGTTACCGCTTGTTTGTCGACAGCATGGTAAGAGCCTCGACCATTGATCGAGACCATTTGAAGGAGTTGGCCAGTAAGTTTGATTCGCAAGCTGACCCCGCCGCCTTATTAGCTCATGCCTCGGATATGGTTTCCGAGTTAACTCAGTTTGCGGGCGTCGTGGTCTTACCCAGTTTGTCGGCGACCCGGTTTCATCAATTAGAATTTATGCGTTTGTCTGAGTCGCGAGTGTTGGCGATTTTGGTCACCGACGATGGCCGAGTACAAAACCGAGTGTTACCTACCGCCGATGGCTTTAGTGATTCTGAGTTGGTCGAAGCGGCTAACTTTTTTAACCACCGTTACAAAGGCAACACCTTGGATGATGTCCGTCGTTTCGTCGTGCGAGACATGCAACAAGACAACGACGAGATGCACAGGCTTAATCAATCTGCAATAAAGGCCGCCAATGACATTATTTCAGAGGAAGACTCAAACGCTGGTGGCGATGTGGTTGTATCTGGCGAGCAAAAGCTATTAGATGTGCCCGATTTATGCCAAATAGAAACATTACAGAAGCTATTCGACACCTTTAAAACCAAGCGCGATTTACTGGATTTACTCGATCGCTCGATGAAAGCCGATGGGGTTAGTGTGTTTATTGGTGAAGAATCTGGGTACAGCGCTCTGGGCGAATGCAGCGTAATAGCGAGCCCCTATGAAGCCGATGGGAAAATTCTAGGCACTTTAGGGGTTATTGGCCCCACAAGGATGGCCTACGATGAGGTTATTTCAGTCGTGGATATTACCGCCAAACTTTTAAGCCAAGCCTTAAACGCCAACGCTGCAAAATAAGTCTTAATAGCGACTTTCTCAGTTGCTTAATGGTTTGCTCTATTCACGTCGGCTTAGATAAACTTTTCTACAAATTTTTAGCACCAATCTATTTGACCATTCAGGTGAATAAGTGAGTTCAGATCATATTGATATATGAGTCGATCTCACCAAGGCCTCAATAGCATTGGCTATACTCGTTTTAGTTAAAAACACAGAGGGTCTCGCAATGAGCGAAAAAGCATTTGATATTGTTATCTATGGTGCCACCGGTTTCACGGGTCGATTGGTGGCTGAATACATGCATCAGCAATATGGCAATGGTGAATTTGTTACTTGGGCGATGGCGGGCCGCAGCCAAAGTAAACTTGAAGCCGTGCGCGATGAGATGGGTTTGCCAGAGTCAACACCACTCGTGGTAGCCGATACCAGCGATGTAGCTAGCATGCAAGCAATGGCAGCCCAAACACATTGTGTTCTAACAACGGTGGGGCCTTATCAGCTTTATGGGTCGGGCCTTGTCGAGGTTTGCGCTAAGTCGGGCGTTGATTACGTGGATTTGTGCGGTGAACCGGTTTGGATGCACAAAATGATCAAAGCGCACGAAGCAGAAGCAAAAGCCTCGGGCGCTCGCATCGTGTTTTCTTGTGGTTTTGATTCCGTCCCTTCAGATCTTGGCGTTTTGTTGCTTCAAGATATCGCCAAAGAAAAGCACGGCGCTCCCTGTCACACGATCGACTGTCGCGTGCGAAAAATGAAAGGTACGTTTTCAGGTGGAACCGCCGCGAGCTTAACGGCGACCATGGCGTCGGCCAAAGCCAACCCAGAAGAATTTCAACTATTGATAAACCCTTTTTCATTAACGCCTGGGTTCCAAGGCGCTGAACAGCCTGACGGCCAAAGCATTAGCTATTCTGACGAATTAAACAGTTGGCAAGCGCCGTTTGTTATGGCTGCGATCAACACCCGTAATGTGCACCGAAGTAATTTTTTAATGGGGCATCCTTACGGAGAGGATTTCAAATACTCAGAGATGACGCTCACTGGGGACGGCGACAAGGGCAGAGAGATTGCCGAAATGGTCGCGAATGATCGCAGCCTATCAAGCAAAGATGCGCCAAAACCTGGCGAGGGCCCTAGCAAAGAAGAGCGAGAAAATGGTCTCTACGATCTTTTGTATATCGGGCACGTAGACGGCAAGCCACCGGTGATTGTTTCGGTAAAGGGCGATCGCGACCCAGGCTATGGGTCGACCTCCAAGATGATCGCTGAGAGTGCGATTTGTTTGATCAACGAGGCATCAAACACCAGTGGCGGAATTTGGACAACCGCGCCAGCAATGGGCAAAAAGTTGATCAAAAGATTAGAAGACAATGCTGGGCTGAGCTTTAGCGAAGGTTACTAAGACTCAGTTAGGTTTAGTCGTCTCAAAACCGCTCTTTTCAAAACTGCTCTTTATTGAAAGCTGGGAGCGTCCTCTGCGATCGACCGTAATTAATAATCTATGTTGTTGGCTTACAAGATATGCAGCTAAAAATAGGGCGGAAAGTAGATTGGTAGACTATAAGGTCTATTCCAGTGGTACCGAGGGCCGGAATCGAACCGGCACTCCCGAAGGAACCGGATTTTGAATCCGGCGCGTCTACCAGTTCCGCCACCCCGGCTCACTGGAGGCGCGATTATAAAGGGCCTTATCAAGAATGATCAATTGCTTTTTGTTAGTTATTACTTTTTGCTAGTTACTATTCGTCACTAAATGAATGCAAAAAAAAACGCCGCGAAACTCGCGGCGTTTAAATAACAAAAAGAAGAGAGAGAGTTATGAAAATAAATACTCATTTACGTTTCATGAGCCAATAATAAGCGCCGTCTCGGCGTCGCCCTTACTATTAACTCACTTTTAACCAAAATTAGGGTTTTTCTAACGCGTTTTGTGGTTTTTGCAACACAATTGGTTTTATTTGCAACACGATTTTCATTATTTTTCGAAAAATCAAATACTTATGGGCAACTTCTAACTTAGTTTAGCGTGAATAAAATGGTCTCTGTCATTATTCCAAGCTTTAATCGTGCGCATTGTTTGCCGCGAGCGATTGAGTCCGTGTTAGCTCAGCGATCTGATGTTGAGCTGCAAGTCATCCTGATTGACGACGGCTCAAGCGACGGCACCGAAAGATTGGTCACAGAGCATTACCCCGAAGTGACCTATGCAAAGCAAGATAATCGAGGGGTTAGCGCAGCTCGAAACCTTGGTTTGAGCCTTGCCAAAGGGCGCTGGATAGCCTTGCTTGATTCAGATGACGAGTGGTTGCCGGGCAAGTTGGAAGCGCAAGTAAAGGCGCTTGAACAATCGGGTTTGTCTGTTTGCCACACTAATGAGATATGGATTCGTAACGGCATACGAGTTAATCAAATGAAAAAGCACAGCAAGATGGGCGGTTGGATTTACTCCCAATGCCTTCCTCTGTGCGTTATTTCACCATCGTCTATTGTACTTAATCGTGAAGTCTTTGATGAGATTGGTGAGTTCGACGAAGACTTGCCCGCCTGTGAAGACTACGACTTGTGGTTGAGGTTGTGTTCGCGCTATGAGGTTACATATTTGGATAAACCTTTTGTACGCAAATTTGGTGGCCATGAAGACCAATTGTCTCGACGGTTCTGGGGTATGGATCGTTTTAGAGCGATCGCTTTGCAAAAAATGCTCAACCAAGGCAACTTGCCAGAAAATCTACACCAGCAAACCCTAGACATGTTGCTCAAAAAATTGCGTATCCTGCTAAAGGGCGCGATCAAACACAATAACGAAGAGCTGATTCATTATTGTGAGGTAACATTAGCGAAGTATGTCTGAATCAAAAACAAATATGGTCGTGATTGTTTGTGCCTTGATGTGTGAGGCGCGCCCGGTGATCGACTATTACAGATTAAAAAAAAGCCTCGACAAGCCATTTACGGTTTTTGCCAACGATAATAGCCCCGTCTTAGTTGCTGTTTCTGGAATTGGTGTGAGTGGTTCAGCTGCGGCTGTCGGCTGGCTTAGTTCATATCTTGCTACCAAGCGATCTTGCTCAAACCCAGTTTGGTTAAATGTTGGTAGTGCTGGTCATGGAACCAGAGCCATCGGCGAGATCGTCAGAATTAATCGTTATGCGATGGAAAACGGGCGGGCTAGTTTTGTGCCATTAATAGCCAAGTGGCCCGGTGAGTCTGAAAGCCTTGTCACCAGCGCGGCTCCGAGCTCAGACTATCCGCAGGGCTCATTAGTAGACATGGAAGGCGAGGGCTTTTTTAAAGCCGCCTTGCATTTTTCCAAACCAGAGCTCGTGCAGTCAATCAAGGTTGTTTCGGACAATGCACAGCAAGGTTTCGATCGGCTATCGGCGGCGAAGATAACCGAGCTAATACAACAAAATGTGGCTCAGATAGTTGATTACATTGAGCAACTGCGGCTGCTTAGCCATGTTTTGCCTTCAGCAGAGTTAAGGCAAGAGTCAAGCCAAGAGTTTGGTGAGCATTGGACTCATAGCCAAAGACAAGTGGCTATGGCGATGCTGGAAAGCGCCCATGCCCTAGGGCTCAAAGGCGAAGCAGACCACATTTTGAAAACTCAGCAAGATTATCCGCAAGCGTACACTTCGCTAAGTAACTTACTCAGCGGGGCGGTGCCACAATTGATGGCGACCGATCAAAATGAAAACGCGCACGCAGAAAGTGTGGTCTCTCAGCAGCACGGCCGGCGGTAGGTTGATATGGTTGATACGATCTACATTGAACACCAAGTAAGAGCGCACCCTCGTACTGAGGCGATTCTTAGTCGTTACCCAAAGGCTGAACGAGTAGAGATTGAGCGTTATGGCCAACTGTTTAATGGACATAAGCAGGATTTTAGGCTGCAAAAAACCAACCCCTCGTTGATTTTAGCGGCGAAGAATAATAAGCGAGTACTTGATGCCCCAGCCCAGTATGAAACGGGCGGAGGCGCGCATTACTATTTTTCACACATGCTCAATTGTGTCTACGATTGTCGTTATTGTTTTTTGCAAGGCATGTTGCGCTCAGCTAATTTTTTGGTGTTTGTTAACTATGAAGATTTTGTCGATGACTTACGGCAGATAGCTCAAGTTCATGCGAACGACGACAAGCCGGTATGGTTTTTCAGCGGCTATGATTGCGACAGTTTGGCGTATGAGCCGGTAACCGGTTTCGCGGACTATTTTCTTGATGCCTGTGCTGATCTCCCCAATGCAGTACTTGAGTTGAGAACCAAGAGTACCCAAATTCGATCTTTGCTGGCCAAGCCCGCGCGCGATAATGTAGTGGTTGCCTATAGTTTGTCACCAGACCCCGTCGCCAAAGAAGTCGAGATCGGTGCGCCGAGCTTTGCCAAACGACTAACAGCCTTGGTGCGATTACAGGAACAGGGTTGGCGTTTAGGATTGCGATTTGACCCAGTCATTTGGTATCAAAACTACGTTGAAGACTATCAGGAGATGATCGACGAGGTTTTTACTCGCTTAGATGCATCCAAGATCGACAGTGTAACCTTGGGCGGGTTTCGCTTGCCAAAGACCTTTCATAAAACCATGCGAAAACTGTATCCCGAGCATTGGTTAATGCACGCAGGCCTTGCAGAGCAAAATGGGCAAGTGACTTATCGCCAAGAAATAGAGCATGACGTGTTAAACCGTATCGAGCAAATGTGTTTGGCTCACATCGATTCAAGCCGTGTTTTCAAATACCTTAATTTCGATACCGCCAATTTAGGTGACAACATGAATACGCAAAATGCCAGAGGCGCAGCATGACGGCTCAGGCAAAGAGAGCCTTAGTAACCGGTGCCAGTTCAGGTATTGGTGCCGAAATTTCACAGCAACTGCAGGCTCGTGGCTACCATGTTACGGGTCTTTCTCGCCGATCTATCGAAACCTCCGATTCTTTTGAGGCTTGGGCTCTGGATTTGTCAGATATCGTTAAATTGGAAGCCGCTTTAAGTAGTGACACTCGCGAATTCGATGTGTTGATACTCGCTGCTGGGTTTGGTCGTTTTGCCAGTCTAGAAGAGTTCTCTTATCAACAAATCAATCAGCTGATCAATACCAATTTGATAGCTAACTTGTATTTGTGTATGCGATTTATCCCTGCAATGAAGCGTCAAAAATTTGGTGATGTTGTGTTCATCGCCAGCGAAGCAGCGCTGGCTGGCGCTCGATTCGGAGCGGTTTACAGTGCCTCGAAATTTGCGCTCCGAGGTCTCGCCCAGAGTTTAAGAGCAGAAACTCGAAACGCTAATATCCGTGTTATGTCGTGTTTTCCAGGGCCAGTTTCGACCCCATTTTTCGATGAGCTGAATTTTGAGCCACAAATGGGGCGAGAATTTGTGCTCGATGCGAGCGATGTCGCCTCGGCGCTAATTCATAGCCTAGAGCAACCTAGGCACGTGGTAGCCGAAGAGATTGTCATCCAGGCCCTAAAGCGCAGTTTTGTAAAGACCCAATCAGACTAAGGATTGTTTCACATTTAGGCGCGATCTATTAAGCGCAAACTATAGATTTACATGGGCCTAACATCGGATTGGCCCCAAAAAGAAGGAGCGCTTTTTTATGGTATTCTTATCCCGGGGTAAGTAAGGGCTGTCGAGAGTAATGATTAGAGTAACCGTACAAGGCATAAATACGTCAACAGCTTCTGCGCATCACTATTTGATTGCAGGCCAACCGGTTGTAGTACAGCATCGGGTCGAGGCATTAGAAGCGTTTTTAAAGGGAGCCGCTAGCCCACAATTTGCCGCCTTACTCGGTAATCATCGAGAGATTAAATTGCTGTCGGCCACGAACTCCGAGTTGCGTTTTCACGATTTGACGCCAATGGCGAGCCGGGCTCATAGACTTCGTTACTGGCGTCGAGGGCGGCGAGGGCAAATTGATATCGATGGGGCACCTGCCTGTTGTATCGATTTCAAAGATAGCCACATACATATCGTCAATGGCCAAGACATGAACTCGCAACTTAATTTGGAGCTGGTTCTTGGGCCAGCACTAATCGTCTTGCTTGCCTATCAAAAAATCTATTGCCTGCACGCTGGTGTCGTGCAAACCCCAGTTGGAAATATTGCGTTTATCGCCGAATCTGGAGCAGGAAAGTCGACCTTAAGCCAGAATCAAGATGATGAGTGGAAGCAGTTAAGCGATGATATTGCCCCGGTTCGTGATGTTAAAAACGCCAAGCTAATCGAACTCTTGCCAGACTTCCCGCAGCTCAAGCTTGTCAACGCTCGGGCTGCAGACGCACCTAAACATGCGGTCTCGCTCGATCATCTCATTAGAATAAATCCAGAGCCTGTCGCACCTAGCTCGACTACCGAGTCTATTCGCATCCGCAAAATGCAACCCGTTGAGTCTTTGCTGCAGGTAGTTCGCCATACCGTCTCTGCAAAGTTATTTAGTAGCCCAATCATGCATAAACACGCGAGTTTTGCGCGCCGCGTGTCTATGGCGGTACCGATGAGTGAAGTGTCGTATCCTAGAACTTGGGAGACGCTTCCTGAGCTGCGCCAGCGCATCGTTGATCATTGTCGAGCTGAGCACTGAGCAGTGCTAACTAATCCTTAATTGCTCGAGTCGGGTTTAGATCGGCTTACCCTGCTGATTCCTCTAATGAATCGCTTAATGTACCCCCAAGCCGCGAAGCGCGTCTGCATTTGATGTCGAATGTAAGCGGGGTTTGGAAAAACAGTTTCCATTACAAAGCGGCATTTAGATTGCAGATCAGATAAAGCGTTTAAGTCGTTGATAAAGTAGCGATATTCGGGCAAATCTCGGTGCACTAAAATTTGGCTAGGTTCTTTTTCCTTCGCCAGTTCTATGAGCTCGTCGATCACGGCGTCGGGTAGCTTGGTCAGTAAAAATGATCGCGACGTCGACAAGGCATCAAGGCTTAAGGTTGCAAGACGTTTTTCGGCAGCCAGTGTCACAAAAGTCTGCCATTGCGCTTCATTCAGTGATTCAGCCAGTAAATGGATATCCAATAACCAAGTGAGTCGTTCTTCACGATGATGGTGGCCCAAACGATGTAAGGCGGCAATCAATAAGCTGTCAACGTTGCTTGGTGCCAGTGCGGCGGCGCCAGAAGATTGCGATGAGTGCTCAAAATCAAATTTTCGACTTCGCTCAATCAATTCGCAGAGCTTAAAACTTTGAGCTAAGCACTGCCTATTGCTGATTCGCCAATGCAAATCAATGTGTAAGTGGTTGTGAGCCGATAATTTTTTCGCAAAAGAGTGTTGGTACGAAACATAGTCCCCCGAAATACCAAATTGGCTTTCAAAGCCTAACTCTTGTAGAGCGTGTGAGAATACCGTTTTCTGTTTTACGTCGACTAGCAGATCAACATCAGAGCGCGGACGCATCCATGGTGAGGCATAAACCGTGTGCGCGAGAGCCGCACCTTTGAACAACACAACTTCATCTAAGCCTTGTCGTTTAAGCGCCGTTAACACCTGCGCAAGCTCGGCCATTTGCAGAGCGTCATTGGCTGCATTCAGTGCTCGGCGGTGTTTAAGATCAGGTGTGATGTGTGAGGGTACGCCTGTATGATCGGCGAGCAGGGCACTGACACCATGGTAATCAAATACGCCGAGTAACGGTTCAGGAAATTCGGTGTCGATTGCTAGATTGGCGCTGGAGTCAATCACCAACGGGGCAAGTTTTGCCAATGAAGTCAGCGCATCGGCTCTGCTTAACATGGTTATTTAATTGGATCGAGTAGTCTTTGCTCGACTAGCTGTGCTAAAAGTTTTTCGATATCGCTTTCAACAAGTGATTCAAGTGTTTGATATTCAAGGGAAATGGTTTTTATCGCCACACCAAGCTCGTCGTTGTTGCGAATGTGTTCGAGCAGGCGAGTACCAACATGGTTTAAGCCGTAGTAGCCGCCATTACGTAAATCAAGCAACACACTTTCGTCTTCAACTTGAGTAAACGATACGTGCTCAGCAAGGCGAAAAAGCTGTTTTGGTGAAAAAGACACGCCAGACTCCTAAATAAGTTCACTAGTTTACTGCGTTTGCCCCTTGATTTACTAGGGCCGATCAAAGCGGAATTAGTACGGTTTTTAGCTTTGATTCGATGGCGCTTTGCTATAGAATCTCGCTTCGCTTGAGAGCTGGCTATCATAGAGATAGCTAGGTTCGAAGCATTTTTTACTCCTTGCCTTACCTCGATAGGCCTTCTTTTTGGTAATCGACGGGAGGCTAATTAACCGTGAGGAGCTCTAATGAGACATTACGAAATAGTATATCTGGTGCATCCAGATCAAAGCGAGCAGGTTGGTGCAATGGCCGACCGCTACAAAGGTGTGATCGAACAGGGCGGTGGTAAAGTTCATCGTTATGAAGACTGGGGTCGCCGACAGCTTGCCTACCCAATCAATAAAATCCACAAGGCTCACTACATCATGATGAATGTAGAAGTAAGCCAAGAAACTCTAGACGAAATTGAGAACTTGTTCCGTTTCAACGACGCGATTATTCGCAATCTAGTGCTAAAAGCCCGAAAGGCTGAGACTGAACCATCAATCATGATGAAAGAAGTTGAAGCAGAGCGCCAGCGTGATGAAGAGCGCGAAGCAGCCAGAGTCGCTGAGGCACAAGCCAAAGCCGACCAAGCTGCTGCCGACGAAGCTGAAAAAGCGAAGGCCGCAGAGGCCGAAGCAAAGGCAGAAAGCAAAGCTGACGACGCCGTTGAAGAAGACGCATCAGCAGACCAAGCAAGTGAAGAATCCGCAGACGAGTCTGCACCAGTGAAAGAGGAGGCAGAGTAATGAGACGCAATGCACCAAAAAAACGTCGTGGCGGTTTTCGCCAAATGCGCCGTCGCTTCTGCCGTTTTACCGCAGAAGGCGTTGATTATATTGATTACAAAGACCTAGCGACCTTGAAGTCGTTTGTTTCAGAGTCTGGCAAAATCATCCCTAGTCGAAACACAGGCACCGCCGCCAAATACCAACGTCAGCTTGCTTCTGCAATTAAGAATGCACGTTACTTGGCTTTGTTGCCTTACACCGACAGCCATAGTTAGGAGGTCGAGATGCAAGTCATTTTATTAGAACGAATCGTGAATTTGGGCAACCTAGGCGATTTAGTCAATGTAAAACCTGGATACGCACGTAACTACTTGGTGCCTCAAGGTTTAGCAACAGTAGCGACCGAGTCGAATGTCAAAGCCTTTGAAGAGCGACGCTTAGAGCTTGAAAAAGCATCAGCTGATCGGCTTCAAGCCGCGAAAGCTCGACAAAAAGAACTCGAAGGCCAGTCGGTTGATATTGCTGGTCGCGCCAGTGAAGAAGGCAAGCTATTCGGTTCAGTAGGTGTGATTGAAGTTTCTGAAGCGTTTACTGCCAAAGGCTTTCAACTGGTTAAGTCAGAAGTTCAGCTTCCAGATGGCCCGTTAAAGCTCGTTGGCGATTATGAAGTCATGGTATCAGTTCATCCTGAAGTCAGCTTTATGGTCAAAGT
>CALAKU010000049.1 GCA_937922925.1 uncultured Arenicella sp.
CGAACCATCAATTGCACGCTTTGTTGATTACGAAAATCGTTGATACTTAATTGGTATGCTAATTTAATTTGCCCCTCGGGTTCGGATTCATGAGAAT
The DNA here is from genome assembly GCA_937922925.1 of uncultured Arenicella sp. Lineage (GTDB taxonomy): Bacteria > Pseudomonadota > Gammaproteobacteria > Arenicellales > Arenicellaceae > Arenicella. The sequence goes on from CALAKU010000049.1 coordinate 98, forward strand.
CAAAATACGAAAAACAAATTGCATCTAATCTTTGATTTGAGTTCGCCGGTGACACCAGCATTTTCAAGTGGGTCTCGCCTACTTGACGAGTTTCAATCACGTCGAACAAGCCTTCAAAAGTCGGTTCAACAAAAGTTTGCCCCCAGGGCTGAGTTTGAGCCAGTTGCTCAGCGAGTTCGAGGCTGTAGTCGTTTTCGCTTAGCTCCCCATCGCACCAAAAGGTTTGCTCCCAATTCTTACCGTGCGTGGCTTCCTCGACCGCACTAATAAACGCGTGCTCGAATCGTTTCAGGTTTTCAGTTTTGATCGACAGCCCAGCGGCCATGGCGTGGCCACCAAATTTAGCCATCAAACCTGGGTTTAAAGCCTCAACTCGGGCCAACACGTCGCGTATGTGCACTCCATCAACACTGCGGCAAGAGCCTTTCCACTCGTTCTCGGCATCGCCTGGCGCAAGCGCAACCACGGGCCGATTCAATTGCTCTTTGACCCGCGAGGCAACTAAGCCAACCACCCCTTGATGCCATGTTTGGTCATGCAACACCATAGCCACAGGCTTATTAGCTTGGTCAATGACAAGTTTTTGAACCTCAGCCAAGGCTTCTTGCTGCATCGATTGCTGAACTTGTTTACGTTCTTGATTTAGATCGTCTAATTGCAAGGCAAGCGGCATTGCTGCTTCAAGCGTCTCGCTCAATAAGCATTCTATACCGACGGACATATCGTCAAGGCGGCCGGCCGCGTTTAGTCTGGGCCCAACAACGAAGCCCAAATCACTTGCTACCACTTTCGAACTATCGCGTTTGCCTACCGTGAGCAAGGCATCAATGCCGGGCCGAGCATGACCTTGACGAATCCGTTGCAAGCCTTGCTGCACTAATATCCGATTGTTGTAATCAAGTGGTACAACATCTGCAACCGTACCAAGCGCAACTAGGTCTAAAAATTGGCTCATATTCGGCTCAGAGATGCCATTTTGTTCAAACCAATTTCTCTTTCTTAGGAGCGCGCGCAAGGCGAGCATGACATAAAAAATCACACCGACCCCGGCGAGATTCTTACTCGCAAAACGATCGCTCGGCAAATTGGGGTTCACAATCACATCGGCGGTTGGCAAGGTTTCGCCGGGTAAATGATGATCGGTCACCAACACGGTCATCCCTAAAGCCTGTGCCGCATGAACGCCATCGATACTGCTGATTCCATTATCAACGGTTATGATGATATCCGGCTGGCGCAAAGCGGCCATGCCAACAATCTCTGGCGAAAGCCCATAACCGTATTCAAAACGATTAGGCACCAAGTAAGAAACACACTCGTGAGGCAAACCAAAACTGCGCAAACAACTTACTGCCAGGGCACAACTTGTCGCTCCATCAGCATCAAAATCGCCAACGATGACAATATTGGCTTGCGCCACCAAGGCATCGGCTAAAAGCTCCGCTGCCATATCTATATGGCTTAAATTTGCAGGCGGAATGAGCTTATTGAGGCCATAGTCGATTTCATCTAATCGCTTAATACCTCGGTTCGACAACACTCTAGCAAGCACCGGCGGCAAATCGGCTAAAGCGGGGCTGGGTTGCGACTGACGAGATTGAATTTGCACGTAAAGAATTCTAACGTTGAGTGAATTAAGTTAACCGCATTATTGCCGATCTACGCCGTAATTATCGAGTAATTTAATTCGTTGAGAGTGGGTATAAATCAAAGTAAATTCGAGACAGTTGTCGCTAAAAGCAGCATTTACTGCTCGGAATTCGTTACTATTTCATGGCATACTCAAAGGTCATTGAACACATTTTAATGCCCGCCACAAAAGGCTGACTTTGGCTAAGTTTTTCTAGCCAAATTGACCAGCAACATGACTCGAACTGTTTTCGCGACGGCTGATAAGCTTACGTTTAGCTTGGCCATTGGAAAATACCTGTCAAACAGGAAAAGAGCCGTGCGCGGACTAAAACACAACAACTAGAATATTCAATCGTTAACATGAAGCTAACCCCGTTGAATACAAACGACACAAATAGCCTGTTCAAAGACATTGAACGGCGCGCGACTCACTTGTCCTTAAATGGCGCAGTACATCCGTTTAACTGGCATCAAAACATTGCTGGTTGCTTGTCGCCAAAGCAAATAGAGACGGTACGCCAAACGCTAAAAAAGCTTGAAGTCGACGACTATGTTTCAAAAGTTTTAGACCCGGCCGAATCAACGTCTCGGCCTAGCGCAAAAGAAGTCGTCAGCAAAATCCGAGGGAAGATTCATTTTGAGTTTGAGCTCGGGCCGTTGTATTGCGTTGAAATTACCATCGACGCCGTTGACGCCGACGATACAGCCACCAGCCGACGCGTTGGCTTGATCGTGCAAGATCGTGGAGTCGCTAACGGCGGTTGGAGCCCCGAGCACCATCTTGAGGCCTGCAAGCTGGTGGAGGGTTTCTCTAATCGCGGCATCCCCATTATTACTTTTATGGACACGCCTGGGGCGGATGCCGGTGCCGAGGCCAATGAAAACAATCAAGCACATTCGATTTCACGCTTGATCGCCGTAATGGCGGCGGCCAAGGTTCCCACTGTAGGCATCATCTACGGCTTAGGATACTCTGGCGGCGCCATTCCTCTGGCGACGACCAATGTGTTGTTAGCCGTTCGCTACGGGGTATTCAATACCATTCAGCCAAAAGGTCTGGCTAACATCGCGCGGCAATACAACTTGTCTTGGCAAGAAAGCGCTCGCTATGTTGGTGTATCACCAAGCGAGCTATATCGGTCAGGCGCGATTGACGGCGTCGTCGACTGGGATCCTAGCGACGCCAAAGAAGCGATCACCGACAACGAGAATTTAGTTAAGGCGATTCTGACCAGCATTGACCAGATCGAGCTGAACGCCAAAGCCGAAGTGCTTGAAAATCCACTAGTTACCGAAGACTACGTCAACAACGTACGAACTGAAAAACTGCACAAGCGTCAATTTGACGCACAGCAGAAGGCCGCTGATTTCAATGTCCACGGAGCATTAACTGAATACCCCAACGTGTATTCGCATGCATTGATGTATCTGCGCTCTCTGGCCATGCGATGCCGAATTCACAGCGCGACGGTCGAGACGTATGGCCGCCTCGCCGAAGAAGAAATCCCCAAAGGCGACCTGCAAACACGAACCCAGCAGCAACGTGAAAAAGCCTTTGAGCGTTGGATGTCCGACCCAGAAAAACTGGTTTATAACGAACAGTTAGCCAAGGCGTGGGCAACTCTAAAGCAACGCCACGATGAGATTGATTACGAGCGCAACAAGCTCACCACGTTTATTTTGGGCGATCCGCAAACCAATTATAAAAACGCGCAAAAGAACTATTGTTTCCAGCTTTGCTTATATTTGTACAACCGTTGGAAATCTGACGCGGCGTTTAATTTTGTCGAAATGAGTCGCCGAATCGCCGACCTCGACAACGCTTCAGAAGAAGCGCAAAGCAAACTTCAAGTATTAAGCAAAGAAGAGAGCGAACTTACTTTACTCGACACGCTGTTTGAGCCGAGCATTCGCCAAACCTTACAAACGCAATTTCGAGACATTCTTGTTTTCGATGCGTTGTACAACAATATTGTGGATAACTTTGGTGAGATCGCCAAAGAATCCAAATCGTTTCAATCGATTTCCGAATCGACTTTGCGCAACATTCTGGACAGTTCGCTCGAGCGCGTAGCGACCCGTATTTCAGAGGCGCTTGAATCCAAAGTTATTGATAGTGACACCAAAGCGGAATTTGCAAAATGGCTTAGCCACTTTGTTAAGTACGATCAGCGTGGTGCTTTTTTGTCGGATGTCGAGGAATGGAAACGCGTTAATTTTCCACGCATGTCAGAATCTCTATTGGTGCTGATAACCTATTTCTTTGAGACCTTGGTGCCCAGATTCATGGATGCTCAACTGAGCGGCAAATCCTACAACGGGCAAATCAACCCGGGCCGTATTGGCAAGCGTAAAGATTTTTGGAATCAGCTGAACATCGCGTATCAAGATTTAATGATCCAGCAAGTGCTCGGTGATATTAAACGACAAAAACTATCCACGGTAGACGCCTTTAAGTCTCAGCTGTTTACAAGTTTTGAAGAGACTCATGCCAATAAAATGACGGCCAACCCGGTGTCTTTCCCAGGTTTTCGCCAGTCAATTGAAAAGGCCTTAAACAACAACATTTCACCCTGCGGCGTTACGACCGGCATCGGTAACTTGAAAATTGATGACGATGGTCAGACCGCTAAAGTAGGCGCACTCATTTCTAATGTAGCCTTTCAAGCCGGCGCGTTTGACATGGCTGGTGCAGAAAAACTGTGCAACTTGTTGATCGACTGCGCCGATGAAGCATTGCCTGTCGTTTGCTTTGTCTCTTCTGGCGGCATGCAAACCAAAGAAGGGCCAAGCTCCTTGTTTTCGATGGCGATTGTGAATGATCGTATTACCAGCTTTATTGCTGAAACAGGCTTACCCGTTATTATTTTCGGTTTCGGCGATTGTACCGGCGGTTCGCAAGCCAGCTTTGTCACGCATCCATTGGTTCATACTTATTATTTTAGCGGCACCGACTTGCCGTTTGCGGGCCGAGTTGTTGTGCCCTCTTTCTTGCCTTCAATGACCACCACCTCAAACTATCTGGCAAACAACCAAGGTAGTATGCAGGGCTTGGTCAAACATCCCTTCGCACCAGACTTGGATGAAAAACTCAGAGCAGTTGACCCTAACGTAACACTCCCAGAACAAACCATCGGCGAAGTTGTCGCTCAAGTGATTACTGGCGTTGCCGACCTGACAAATAAGCCAGGCGAGAAAAAGGTGTATCGCGCCGTAGACCAAATGGGCGACATCGATAAAGTGCTTATTCATGCGCGCGGATGTACGGCGGTTAAATTGATCCGCATTGCTCAGCGCCAAGGCCATAAGGTGTTGTTGGTGCAGTCTGACCCAGATATGGATTCAGCAGCCTGTGACATGCTGACAGAGCAAGACGAGTTAGTCTGTCTTGGTGGGCAAACTCCAGGCGAAAGTTATCTGAATGGTTTGTCAGTGGTGCGAATCGCTGAAAACCGGGGCGCTGATGCCTTACATCCTGGTATTGGTTTTCTATCTGAAAACGCGGGCTTCGCACGCTTGTGCCGAGCGCATCGCTTAAATTTTATTGGCCCCAAAGCCAGCTCCATGGACACCATGGGGAATAAATCCAATGCGATTAATACCGCTATGGCAAATAATGTGCCGGTGGTGCCGGGCTCACATGGCATTCTCACCAGCGCCGAAGCCACCGCCAAAGTAGCCGAAGAAATCGGCTATCCGGTACTCTTAAAAGCCGTGCATGGCGGCGGCGGTAAAGGCATTAAGGTTGTACGCAATGCCAGCGAAATTAGAGACGCGTTTAATACGGTTTATAGCGAGGCACGGTCTGCTTTTGGTAATGGTGATTTGTACCTAGAAAAGTTCGTGGTCTCAATGCGCCATATCGAAGTTCAAATACTTCGAGACAGCCATGGCAATACCAAAGTGCTAGGCCTTCGCGATTGCACCGTACAGCGTAACAATCAAAAAGTACTCGAAGAATCTGGCTCGACCATGCTGCCTAATAAGCTGCAAAAAGAAGCCTATGAATGTGCGGCTAATCTCGCAGAAGCCGTGGATTATTACGGCGCGGGAACCGTCGAATTTATTTACGACTTAAATGCCGATACCTTTTATTTCATGGAGATGAACACACGTCTGCAGGTCGAACACCCGGTCACAGAATGGACTTCTGGCATTAACATTGTGGGCAAACAATTTGAGATCGCTGAAGGCAAAAGCATCGCCGACATTAAAATCGAAGATAAAGGCTTTTCGATCGAGGCACGGATTACTGCCGAAAAAGCTCGCTTAGATACCGAAGGCAACATTGATTTTATTCCGACACCCGGCTTGGTTACCGAATGCATATTCCCCGAAGGCAATCATATCGAAGTGATCGCAGCCGTCTCCGAGGGCAAAACCATCTCGCCCTTTTACGACAGCATGATTGCTCAATTGGTGGTCTACGGTAAGAACCGTAAAGACGCCATCAAGAAGCTGATAGAGGCGCTCGATAAAACCTCGATCAAAGGCGTGTGCACTAATATCTCTTTACTTAAGCGCATATTGACCGACAAAGTGTTTGTTAAAGGCGATTACGATACTGGATATTTGCCTGCCTTTTTAGACACGCTCGATAAAGATCAAGTCGTTGAAGAAATGGCCTATACCGGCGTTGAAAAAGCCGACAGTGATTTAGCCAGTTTGAAGATTGCTGG
>CALAKU010000050.1 GCA_937922925.1 uncultured Arenicella sp.
TCAATCGCTTGATCAACCGTGACTGAGCCTTCGGAAATCGCTCCTAATGCCCAGATAAAAGACGAGCGCATACCCGAACGACAGTGTGCGAGTACAGCGGCTTGAGAGTCTTCAAGGATGGCTTTAAATTTTGCAACCAGATCGGCGGGCATGGGCTGCCCATTGGCCATTGGTAAATAGTGGTATTGCATGCCCAATTGCTCTGCTAGATCGGCGGCGGCCGTGGCGCTAAGTTGGTTGGGCTCCTCGTTGTCTGGGCGATTGTTAATCACGGTGTTGATGCCGGCGTCTTTTAGTTTCTGAAAATCGTTTTCAGAAAGCTGACCTGCAACAAACAAGTTTTCGTAAAGATGTTTCATAGTTTTCTCTGGAGCTTAAGATGCTTTAATTCTAAAGCGTTGGATCCGCTTCTTAAATCGGTCTATCTGTTCATCGGTGTTTGCGCCGCCATATCGAATGGCGACATAGGCTTTCGTTATGGCCTCAATATCAGCTTGATGCCACGGAGCTTTATTAACGGCTTTTTGAGCGAATTCGGCCGGCGTTTCCGCAATCTCTTTGTCGATGCCGAGTTTACGAAAACGCTTTACGAACTTTAGGTACAAAGCCTGCTCAGGCGAATAGTGTACCGCTTTGGGCATCAGGCGTATAAAGTAAAGCAACATCAAAACCATTGTTCCACCAACCAGTAAAAGCAGCAGTGTCAGTAAATGGTTGGCGTTATTGAATCCCAGCTTTTTTAAGAGTTCGAGTTGCGTGTCGGCGTCGTAGTTAACAACCCATTTGTTCCACTGAAATGCGGCAGACTTCCACGCATCGCGGAATTTTAGCCATGCTTTTGCTGATCCGCTTGGATTCAAGTAATCCGACAATGCATTGCCTCGATAACCTGAGCCAAGCAAGCCTTGATCCCATAAATCTTGAATCGCTCGCATGCCGATATCAATTCGTTCTGAGCTTACCGCCAAGGTCGGATCCACGCGTTGCCACTGGCCATTAAGCCAAACCTCGCTCCACGCATGAGCGTCAGAGTAACGAAGTTCCAAGAATGGATTGGCCCCTTCGGCGTTGATGATTTCACCGCCTTGATACCCAACTACGATTCGCGCAGGCACACCAAGCCAGCGCATGAGCAGTGTGAACGCGCTTGCATAATGTTCGCAATAGCCACTTTTGGTGTTAAACAAGAAGTCGCCGACAGGATCATTTTCATCCAGTAAAGGAGGCTCAAGTGAGTACTCGAATTGTGAGTTGGCGATGTAATCAAATACAAGATTTACGACTTCAGAATCGCTATTCGCTTGGTTTCGAATCTCATCAAGAAATGCCAAGGTGCGTGCTGAAGGCTGGCTGGTGGTGTTTAGGTTTTGTGAGCGAGAGATCGGTGTTTCGGCGGTGGTCAAACTCGGTTGCAAAGTCGATCGGCCTTGATAAGTAAATGAACGACTGCCGGTTGGTCGGTGTCGAACTGAATAGTCATAGCGAATTTTGCCGACGTCCGATCCAGCAACGAAGTCCAAGTAGGGCAGTAGTTCGTCTGGCGTGCGCTCATGCAAAATTGTATAGCGATAGCTCGCGCCATCGTCGCTCTGCTTAAGGCTTGCTAAGCTCTGCATAGCCGCCGTGGTGTTGAGGTCGGTTTGACTAAAGCTCTTGCCGACCTCCCAAGTGAAGTTCAACTCGGTGAACATGGTTTTTACGCGCCAATACAAATCGCGGCGAGCTGGAATGGCACCGCCCTCAAAGTTCACGCGAAAAGCCAGTTCTTGATTGAATGCTGAGGCGGCCATTTCACCTGCGACTAAGGCATCGGCCAAACCGCTATCGTTGGATTTGTCTAACGAGGGGATAAACCCAAAACTGCCATGAACTCTCGGAAACAGAAAAAAAATCAGGATGGCTAAAGGCAGGGCACGTAACACAATGCCGGTGCTTTGTTTAATTGAGCTTCCCAAACTCTGCTGGGTTGGGTTTGAGATTTGAAAAAGAATGGCAGTGATCGCCAGGGTAAACGCCGTGACGATTAAAATGCTGAAAATGGATGAATCAAACAAAAAGCTCGACGCCGCTAAAAAATACAAAATTAGGCAGACGACAAAGTAATCTCGTAAGGCTTCGGATTCTAGAAATTTGAGTGTCAGCAGCAAAACCAAAAAACTGATCCCTGCGCGTTGCCCGTTCCAGCCGCCATAAAGCACTACGACCAAACCAAGGCTGAAAATAGTCAACAACACCAATAAGAATTTATTAGGAGGCCCGGAGTTACGAAGCAAGGCAATTACTTTGACGGAAAATACCACAATAGCGAAACCGCCGATCCACAGATCCGCTATCTGCAAGTGCATGATGAGTGCCACCGCGATAATAGCCGCAAGTTGCAATAAGGTTGTCCGATGGGGGCTGTGCCGCGGTGGCGTGCTTGGCATCGGCGGCAACCAAGAGCGGATTGTTGCGATCCACTGCATCGACTTAACTCGCCGCCTCATCGACCAAACCCCACAGCGCCAAGGTGCGCAGGCAGGCATGCAAATGGGCTGGGCCGTTATCGTACTCTTGGGTTTGGCTCGGCATTTCCAGTTGATAGCGGACGCCTTGTTTTTCAGCTTCAATTAACCAAAAGCAAAGTTGGCTTAATTTGTCTTCAACGCTGAGCTTGTTCGGTAGTGAAAACCAAGAAATATTTTGAGAACTATTACTTTGCTGCTCGTATTCTATCGACACCATTTTCTGTGTCTTTGCTAAAGAAGGCCAATGAATGTCGCGCAAACGATCGCCAGGCTGGTAATGCTTCATGCCGGCATAATCCTCATTGCCGGGGCGTTTATTAACGTTTGTTTCTTCTTTGCCTTGATTGATGTCGCTGTCGCTTCTGGCGACCAAGTCCAGGGGTTGCGGATACACCAGGCAACGTTGGTCGGAAATATAGCGCTTGCTCCAACAAAAAAATAAGCCGATTGGAAATTGAGATGTCAAATTAACCGCGTCGCAAAGCAAATACCCGCGTTGCACTGTCGGTAACTTTATCTCGATAGTTTGGTTTTGCTCGGGTTCTAGATTCACAAGTTGCTGGAACCCGCCGCTGAGCAACCATACGGCGTTACGCATGGTGCCGCTGGGGTTGGAGACGGTCACCGGAAAGGTGGCGTTTTCACCAGCATAAACCGCTTTGCTGCTGTGGCTTCTTATTTTCAGGTTGATGACATTATTGTGCGTATAGAGCATGGTAACCAGCCCCACAGACAAGAGAATAAACAGCATCATGAAGGCTGGCTGATTATCAAACTTCATAGCGATGCCGAATAGGGCGATCAAAATCAGCGCGTAGTACCAGCCATGGCGAGTTGGCAAGATGAATAATTCGCGGCGGCCGATGGAAAATTCAGACATGCGTGGTTTTAGAGTTCTTCTCTTTAATGGCTTTGTATCGAACTACTTTATATCGAACCACTTTGTACCGAATAACTTTGTATCCAAGCAAAAGCACCATCAGTTAACCCCACCTTATTAGAGTACTTGTGTTTGTTCAATCAAGAGTTTGAGTTCGTCGCTGGCACTGGCGCCATCATTACAGTGCAGTCGATGGGCGGCTGTGTAAGATGCCAGTAATTTGATGTCGTCGGGTAATACGGCCTGCCTGCCTTCAATAAACGCTAAGCTCTTGGCCGCTTGTAACCACTGCAATCCGGCTCGCGGTGACAAACCGCTTACAAAACGACCGCTGGTGCGAGTCTTTTCGAGCAAGCTTTGCAGGTAATCGATAATGGCCTCGCTAACATGAATAGCATCGACTTGCTCAATCATAGCCATCACTTTGTGCTGGTCGACCAACGCGCTGGATAGACGCGTTGTATTTTCTCTTTTCAGTAATTTCTTTTCAAACTCCGCGCTTGGATATCCTAGCGAGAGGCGCATTAAAAATCGATCAAGCTGGGATTCAGGTAAAGGGAAGGTGCCACTTTGCTCTAATGGATTCTGAGTTGCGATTACAAAGAATGGTTTGGGTAAATCAACTTGGCGGCCTTCAACGGCGACTTGTTTTTCTTCCATTGCCTGTAGCAGAGCGCTTTGCGACTTTGGGGTTGCGCGATTAATTTCGTCTGCCAAGAGGATCGAGGTGAAAATTGGCCCGCGTTTGAAGTGGAATTTTTTGCTTTCGACATCGTAGATAGTTAAGCCAATAATGTCGGTCGGTAATAAGTCGCTGGTAAATTGCATGCGCTTGAACGGTAACCCCAAAGAGTTGGCCAGTGCGTGTGATAACGTCGTTTTGCCGACCCCGGGTATGTCTTCGATTAGCAAATGCCCACCAGCCAATAAGCATACCAGTGACAATTTGGTGGCGAGCGGGTTGCCGAGAATAACGGAATCGAGTTGCTCAAGTAGGGCAGATGTCTCTTGCATAATAGAGTTTATATTGGCTAGGCGGTGCGTTGGCGGCGGAGCCAACGAAACAGTGGGATTCGGTGCGTATTGTTGTTTATCACGGTATCGACCAGTTCTATATCATGACTGAGTCGCTGTGCAAGCAAAGTGTGTTCTCTTGAGGCACAAACCAGCAATTCGTCATTGGGCTCGAGCCGTTGAGATTGATCAGGCAAAATATGCGACATACCATCGCGCAGCAGTAGTAAAGGGATGGCTCGATTACGCGGGAAGTCATCGTGTTCACAAATCTGGCGAATGGTAATTTCAATGCCTTGAGATAGAGTTTCAACAATGGCCGGAGCATGCTGTTGATCGATTTGTAAACGCCAGGTGATGGGATCATTATTCGGCGACAAGGCGCAGATTCGATCGACCAATAAATTGGTGTCTTCTTGGGTAAGGCAATTTGAGTATTGCAAAAATTTTGTTACCAGAGGCCGTGAAATCACCGTTAACGCTTCATTGGCAACCACTTGGCTGCCACGCATGATGTAATCGCATTTAGCTCGCACAAACAAGGTATGGTCGGCTTCACGGCTTACTCGACCAACGGTGAAAATTTCAGGGTTTAGTTGACGCGCTGTGATCAGAACCGACAGATTATTGGCGTCATCGTCGCTGGCGGCGACCACAACGGCCGCATCTTTAATGCCTGCTTCAATCAAAGTCTCGGCTTCAGTGCCGCGGCCGACCACCGCATTGTTTGGTGCAAAAGACTTAATCGGGTCAGGGTCGACAACGACGACCTCGAACTCATCTCTTTGTAGGTAGTGATTGACGGCCTTGCCGAAGCGGCCAAAGCCACAGATTATCCATTTTCCTTTTGGCAAGCCTTTGAGTCTTACTCGTTCGTCGATGTGTTCGGTGCTGTGTTGATTGATAAACCAAGTATGCACGCGATGTAATTGAGGGTTGTCGCACAACAAATGCAGGCGCCGACCGAAGGTGAGGTAGGGATTAACAATAACGTCGGTGCCAAAGGAAGCCATATTTTTTGCTTCATCTTCAATTTCAGAGCGGCAAATCACGGTGACATTCGGGTTCACTAGTTTGGCTGCGACGGCAATCTTTAGATTAGTATGATCACTTTCGGTGACAGCGATTACGCCATCACAAAGTGGGTTATTAATGCCTGCGTCAATAAGAGTCTTCGGTTCCGTGATGTCGGCATTCAAGATGATTGGTTCAATTTTCAAAGATTCCAATTCTAAAGAACGGGTTCGCTCGTCATTGATGTCAACGATCACGATTTTCAGCTCTAAAGCGGCTAGGCCTTGAGCTACCAGAGAGCCAGTTTCTCCATAACCGCAAATGATGTAAAAGCCGCGATCAATGCGGCGAATATTGCGTCGAAACACATGTTGTGACACCGCCGCCAGAAAGGTGTCGTCTTGCAATAGTCGTAAAACACTACCAATGGCATAAAGCCACGCAATCACCGAGGTGTAGATACAGACCAGAACCCATGCGCGCTGGTAATTGGTGAACTCATACGGCAGTTCGCCAAAACCGATGGTCGTGCCCATGTAGCTGACAAAATAGAAGGCCTGAAAAACAGTTAGATAATAGACTTGGTCGGAGTCATCTAAACCCGGAATCAAGGTCATGCCCAGGGTTGCTAAGGCATACACGCAGATGAGTAAAATTAGCGGCGCGCGCAAACGGCGCAGTACTAGAAAAAAGACGTCTGACATACCAGTGGGCAGCTTTCAGTAATTAGCTTAGCCGAGTTTGGTCCTTAACGACGCAGCTGGCCGGTTTCCATGATAAGCAGTATCACTGACAGTATATTGGCAACCAAGGCGCCGCCTGCGAGCGAGGAGATGGTGGCCATTGCGGCTGTTTGGGTCGCAAACAAGTCCATAAAGAACCAAGCAGTGGATGTTGCGATCAACATTAAGACGGCAACTAAACTTGACGCGAGTACGGTTGAGCCAAAATAACTGCGATCACCGAATTTCATCACAGTGCAGATCAAACTTGCGACCAAAGCACAGGCCAGTTCGAAGATGTGATGGTGCTCAGGGTTGTCTAAATCGCCAACGAAGAAACTGAAATTCAGTGACAAGGCCAAAATAATGAAGAAAGCAAAAATAACTTTTTCAAAGTGCATCGATTGTCTCTCTGATCAATGATTTCGTCGCTGCTAACAAGGTAGGCGACGAATATAGATTATTGTTGTTAGCACTAAGCTTAGCACAAATTGCCAACAGCTCTGAGGACTGCATTCACCTGCCTTTGACATCTAAAACGAGCCGAGGTTGGGTTCACCACAACATCGTTTAAGAGCGCTAACAATCTGTTGCTCGACTTTACAAAGTTGTATACTATTCGCGCGCGCAAACCGTGTCTGATTTTGGTGTTTTTCGGCGAAAAATCGAGATTTTGGTCAAATGAGACAGGGTTTTAGACGATTATCATTCGTCCTGTTTTAGACTTGGTATCAAGCTTGACGAAGCGCGTTTAGAATTTGCTTTTTGTTCGCTCGCTTTTGTCGGTAAAAGGCCAGCTAATGAAAACAGGCAGTCACGATTATGATCGAGAGGTCACCATTGCAATTTAAATTCAAAAAAGGTCTAGACTTGCCGCTAGCGGGAAGACCAGACCATCGAATCGATACAGCGAATACGGTGACTCAAGTTGCCGTTTTGGGCGAAGACTATGTCGGTCTCAAGCCGACCATGTTGGTCAAAGAAGGAAGCACGGTCAAAAAGGGCACGGCGCTGTTCGAAGATAAAAAGAACCCCGGCGTGATTGTAACGTCACCGGCGGCTGGATCTGTCTCTGCGATCAATCGCGGTGCAAAGCGTGCCCTCATTTCAGTGGTCATCGATATTGACGGCGATGAATCAGAACAGCACGAAATAGGCGAGGTGAGCTCGCTGTCAGCAGATGACTTGCGCTCGCTGATGCTGAAAACCGGTTTATGGGTCGGTTTGCGCACGCGCCCGTACAACAAAGTGCCCGCGGTAGATTCCTCTCCAAACTCGATTTTTGTTACTGCAACAGACACTAACCCGCTGGCAGTCGACCCCAGTTTTATCATTGCCGAGCGCGGTGCTGATTTCGCTTTGGGCGTTGATGCCCTAGCCAAGTTTGGCGTGCCGGTCTACGTATGTCAGTCAGGAAAGGCGGAGCTTCCTAAATTTTCAGCGTCAAATGTTAAGTCGGCGACCTTTGAGGGCAAGCATCCCGCAGGACTCGCCGGCAGCCATATACATGTTTTGGACCCGGTAAATGCACAGAAAACGGTGTGGCATATTGGCTATCAAGATGTAATAGCAGTAGGTGCTTTATTAAATAGCGGTGACATAGACACGGATAGATATGTCGCTTTGGGCGGCCCAAACGTTAATTCGCCCCGCGTTTTCAAGACGCGACAAGGAGCTAAAGTAAGTAGCCTAATTGATGGCCGAATCAGCGAGGGGGCTCATAGAGTCATCAGTGGTTCTGTTTTCAATGGTCACACAGCCAAAGACGAACGCGACTTCTTAGGGCGCTATGACAATCAAGTCAGCGTCATAGAAGAAAATACAGATCGAGAATTTATGGGTTGGATTGCGCCAGGGCGGAAAAAGTTCTCGGCAATCAATGTGTTTTTGTCGAGCCTATTAAAGCCCAAGTCTTACAATATCACCAGTTCACAAAACGGTAGCCCTAGAGCCATTGTGCCGATTGGTGTCTTTGAGAAAGTGATGCCATTGGATATCTTGCCCACGCCATTGGTCAAAGCGCTGGTTGTGCACGACACCGACAGCGCCCAAGAATTGGGCTGCCTTGAATTGGTCGAAGAAGATTTGGCTTTGTGTTCTTTTGTTGATCCAGGAAAACACGATTTTGGTCGTGTGCTTCGGTCAACACTCACTCAAATTGAGAGGGAAGGTTAGGATGTCATTTTTACGTCGTACTCTTGATCGGATCGAACCGCACGTAAGCGAAGGCGGCAAGTACCCCAAGCTCTACGCTTTATACGAGGCGGTAGATACCATTTTTTATTCGCCTGCCGATGTTAATTCCGGCCGCAACCACGTTCGCGATGGCATCGATCTAAAGCGGGTCATGATTTACGTGTGGCTGGCGGCCATGCCTTGCGTGATTATTGGTTGCTACAATGTGGGTCTGCAAGCCAATTCGGTAATGGCCGCAACTGGAATCGCCGAGGTCGGTGGCTGGCGCGGAGATATTCTGGCGTTTTTTGGAATCGGCAATGATCCAGCTTCCTTCTTTGATAATTTTTGGTTGGGTTTTTGGTACTGGTTTCCGATATATGCAACGGTTTTTATTGCAGGCGCATTTTGGGAGATACTGTTCGCCAGTGTCCGAGGCCATGAAATCAATGAAGGATTTTTTGTTACCTCTATCCTATTGAGTTTGATCGTTCCTGCCACCTTGCCATTGTGGCAAGCTGCGCTTGGGATTAGCTTTGGTATTGTGATCGGTAAAGAAGTGTTTGGCGGCACAGGTAAAAACTTTCTTAACCCGGCTTTGACGGGCCGAGCGTTTTTGTATTTTGCATATCCCGCGCAAATTTCAGGCGACGCAGTGTGGGTCGCCGTTGATGGATACACTGGCGCGACGGCTTTAAGCTTGGCTGCCAGTGGTGGCGTGCAAGCATTAACTGACGCCGGTTTTACCATCCAACAGTCATTGACCGGGGCCATCGCGGGATCGATTGGTGAAACTTCGTTGATCGCCATCGGCATAGGAGCCGCCTTTTTACTGTTCACCAAAATTGCGTCCTGGCGAATTATGTTTGGTGTGGTCGTCGGTGTGGTGGTGATGAGCCTCTTGTTTAATGCCATCGGCAGCGATACTAACCCCATGTTTGGCTTGACCCCGCAATGGCATTTAGTCATTGGCGGTTTGGCCTTTGGCATTGTCTACATGGCGACCGATCCGGTCAGCGCGGCGATGACTGACCTCGGCCGTTTTTGGTATGGCGTGTTAATCGGTGTGATGACCGTCTTAATCCGCGTGGTGAACCCGGCTTTCCCAGAAGGCATTATGTTAGCGATCTTATTCGCCAATATTTTTGCACCATTGATTGATTGGTTTGTTGTGCAGGCCAATATGAAACGGCGTGCTAAACGCTATGCGATTAGCTGAGGGCGCGACGATGAAAATACATGGCCGACAAGGCGGATTTTTGAATCTACCTAACGACAATATTGTTAAAACCATTGCCGTTGCTTTACTGCTCTGCCTGGTTTGCTCGGTAATCGTATCGGGCGCTGCAACTCTGCTGAAACCAAAGCAAGTCGCCAATAAGTTATTGGACAAAAAAGCGAACATACTTACCGTCTCTGGCATCGATCTGGATGGCCGAAGCGTCGAAGATGCGTTTCAGCAAATTGAAACGCGAGTGATTAATTTGCAAACCGGTGAGTACACCGATGCCGTTGACGCCCAAAGCTATGACCAGCGCAAAGCCTCTAAAGACCCAGCGATGACTTTGCCATTAAGTAAGCAAGACAACATCGCTCAAATCGCTGGCTTGCCAAAGTTTGCTAATGTGTATTTGGTTAAAGAGGCTGAACAAATCCAAAAGATTATTTTGCCGATTGAAGGCTATGGGTTGTGGGGAACACTTTATGGTTTTCTCGCGCTGGAAGGCGACGCGGAAACAGTCAGCAGCATCACGTTTTATGAGCACAAAGAAACTCCCGGTTTAGGTGGTGAAGTTGAAAACCAAAAATGGCAAGCAAGCTGGGATGGCAAGCAACTTTATGATGACCAAGGTCAGCCTGCATTGGGCCTGGTAAAAGGTAGCGTTGACCCGCGAGCACCTAATTCACAATACAAAATTGATGGTCTTGCAGGTGCAACCTTAACCAGCAATGGTGTGACCAATATGGTGCAGTTTTGGGTTGGTGACAAAGCCTTTGGGCCATTTCTAAAGCGCGTGCGAAACGGTGACGTCCAAGCGCAGCGCGAAAAAATTGACGAAGTCCACACCGCAGAGAGCGTGTAATTATGGCCAGCGAAGCTCGAAAAGCCCTGTTTGAACCTTTATTTTCAAACAATCCGATTGCCCTACAGATATTGGGAATTTGTTCAGCCCTCGCGGTGACAACTCAATTGTCTGTAGCACTGATTATGTGTCTAGCCTTAACCAGTGTGTTGGCGTTTTCAAACCTATCGATTAGTTTGATTCGTAATCACGTGCCGTCAAGTATTCGCATTATCGTGCAAATGACGATCATCGCGTCCTTAGTAATCGTGGTCGACCAAATTCTAAAAGCCTATGCGTTTGACGTGAGTAAAAAACTCGCCGTTTTTGTGGGTTTGATCATAACCAATTGTATTGTGATGGGCCGAGCAGAGGCTTTTGCGATGAAAAACGGGCCTTGGTTGTCTTTTCTCGATGGCATTGGTAATGGTTTGGGCTACAGCGTTATTTTGATCATCGTCGGAGCGGTTAGAGAGTTATTCGGGTCGGGTTCTTTGTTGGGCTACCAATTGCTTGCGCCAGTTTCAGAGGGCGGCTGGTATTTGCCAAATGGCCTAATGTTGTTGTCTCCGAGTGCTTTCATCATCATCGGTTTGACCATTTGGGTTATTCGCTCGACCTACCCAGAGCAGGTTGAAGAAGCCGATTTTGAGCTACAGAACGCGCACAATGCGCCCGCCCATGGAGGTGCTCGCTAATGGATTTAGTCAGTATTGCCGTTAAGTCGATTTTTATCGAGAATCTTGCGCTGTCTCTGTTTTTGGGGATGTGCACATTTTTGGCGGTTTCTAAAAAGATTCAAACTGCGCTTGGTCTAGGCTTCGCTGTCTTTGTCGTGCTAGCCATAACGGTTCCAGTCAACAATCTGATTTATAAAAATCTCTTGCAAGAAGGTGCCTTGTCTTGGGCGGGATTGCCAAATGTTGATCTGAGCTTTTTGGGCTTGATCAGTTACATCGGTGTGATCGCGGCATTAGTGCAAATCTTAGAGATGTTTTTGGATCGTTTCGTGCCAGCCTTATACAATGCGCTGGGTATTTTCTTGCCATTGATAACCGTTAACTGTGCCATTTTGGGCGCTTCTTTATTTATGGTAGAGCGTGATTACAACTTCACCGAGAGCTTGGTTTACGGCGCAAGTAGCGGTGTTGGTTGGGCCTTGGCGATTGTCGCGCTTGCCGGCATCCGAGAAAAACTAAAGTACAGCGACGTACCCGATGGCCTACAAGGCCTGGGAATCACATTCATTACCGTTGGCCTGATGGCGCTTGGATTTCTAGCGTTCTCAGGTATTCAACTCTAAGCAACTTCTGTACGTAACTAATTTAGGCAAACCAAATGTTAGAAATAGGATTAGGCGTTGGATTTTTTACAGTCATCGTGCTTGCGCTGGTAGCGATCATTTTGTTTGCCAAGAGCAAGCTGGTTGCGAGCGGTAACGTGACTATCAACATCAATGGCGAGAAAGACATCGAGGTACCAGCAGGCGGCAAGCTGCTAGGTGCTTTGGCTGATGCCTCGCTTTTTGTTCCTTCCGCCTGTGGCGGCGGCGGTACTTGCGCGCAATGCCGGGTTAAAATACACGACGGCGGTGGTTCAATATTACCCACTGAAGAAACTCACATTACTAAGCGTGAGGCCGCAGGTGGAGATCGTTTGTCTTGCCAGGTAACTGTTAAGCAAGATATGACAATCGAAGTGCCTGAAGAGGTTTTCGGGGTTAAGCAATGGCGCTGTAAGGTTCGTTCTAACGAGAACGTCGCCACCTTCATTAAAGAGTTGGTGTTGGAGCTACCAGAGGGCGAAAATGTTGATTTTCGCGCAGGTGGTTATATTCAAATCGAGTGTCCAGCGCATCAAGTCAAATACACCGAGTTTGATGTCGAAGACGAGTACCGATCTGATTGGGATCATTTCAATTTGTGGCAGTACGAATCCGTTGTAAGCGAGCAAGTCGTGCGTGCATATTCGATGGCGAATTATCCTGAAGAGAAAGGCATTATTATGCTTAATGTGCGCATCGCCTCTCCACCACCTCGCACCGAAGGCCTACCGCCAGGTCAGATGTCATCCTATATTTTCAACCTCAAAGCTGGTGACGAAGTCACTATCTCGGGGCCATTTGGTGAATTTTTTGCCAAAGAAACCGAAGCCGAAATGGTGTTTGTTGGTGGTGGCGCAGGTATGGCACCGATGCGTTCGCATATTTTCGATCAGCTTGAGCGAATTAAAACCAATCGAAAAATGACGTTCTGGTACGGCGCTCGCAGCAAACGCGAAATGTTTTACGTTGAAGACTTCGATCGTTTGGCGGCGGAGCACGATAACTTTGAGTGGCATGTGGCCTTGTCAGACCCACAACCAGAAGATAACTGGGAAGGAGATACCGGCTTTATTCACAATGTTCTGTTGGAAAACTATTTAAAAGAACATGAAGCGCCAGAAGATTGCGAATTTTATATGTGTGGTCCACCGATGATGAACATCGCGGTAACCAATATGCTAAGAGATCTGGGCGTCGAAGAAGAAAATATTATGCTGGACGACTTTGGCGGTTAATATTTCTGCTCACGAAAGGTACAAACGCGAAAGATACAAAATGGCATTTCATGCCGTTGTACTTTTAGTCATTAGCCTTATTGTCGGCGGTTGTGCCGATATTGATAAGGCTCCAACCGTCTTACTATTAGAAGGTTCAACGATGGGTACTCGCTACAGCGTGACCCTGGTCAATCCACCTTCGATTATCGCAAAAAAAGAAAACGGCATTCACACTAAAATTGAAAAAGCTAACCTTGCCGTCAAC